>NZ_JAGPYT010000004.1:0-265495 GCF_024453995.1 Corynebacterium sp. CCUG 51687
GGTTGGGTCGAAAGTATGAAAGGCCCGAACCAGCATGATGCTTGTACTGGTTCGGGCCCGGCAAACAACGCCAACACATCGACGTTAACTCGCCCACTATCGCGTGAGATCTACATGTTCCCCGCCGCTCGCGCCTTCGCAACTACATCAGCGATGTTCTGGACAAAGTAGTCGACGTCCTCACGTGTGTTCGTTCGCCCCAGCGAAATTCGTAGCGCGCCCAAGCCGAGCACTTCCTCCACGCCCATCGCCTCAAGCACATGACTCATTCGGGTCACACCACTGGCGCACGTAGACCCGGTTGATACAGCGATGCCCAACGAGTCGAGCAGCATCAGCATCGCGTCCCCGTGGGCACCGCGGAACATGAAGTGGGCATGCCCCTCCACAGCTGGCTCCTGGGTTGTTACCACTACGTCCGGGACCTCACGCTGTACACCTGCCACGAGTGCATCGCGAAGTTCCTTCACACGTTCGCGTTCACGTTCCATCTCGGAGCATGCTTCCGCCAGTGCTGCAGCTGTTGCAGCGGCAGAGGCCACGTCTACCGTGCCTGGACGCAGTCCACGTTCCTGGCCGCCACCGTGAATCGATGCGGTCGGCGCCGGCGAGCGTTTCGCTAGCAGCAGGCCGGTTCCGCGTGGCCCACCAAACTTATGTGCGCTCGCTGCCAATGTGGTGGCACCGAGGTCGTGGAAGTGAACGGGGACCTTGCCAACGGCCTGCACAGCATCCACATGAACAGGAGTGTTCTGAAGCGCAGCTCTGCGAACAACCTCCTTCACTGGTTGGAGTGCGCCAGTCTCATTGTTTGCCCACATCACTGCGGCCACAGCTGCCGGAGTGTCAAGCGCATCGAGGTCCGACAGGTGGCCGTCGTCACCTACCGGGAGCCAATCCACGTGCTGTGCTCCTAGTGCTTTGACAGTCTCGAGCACTGCCGAGTGCTCAACCGGTGAACACACCACCCGGTCCCCTTGCTTGCCACGCATGGCTTCGTAGAGACCGCGGACCGCGATGTTGTCTGCCTCGGTGCCCGAGCCTGTGAAAATCACTTCAACCGGGTCCGCGCCAAGCAACTCCGCGACTTGTTCTCTTGCATCGGCAAGCACCGCGTTGGCTTGGCGTCCCGCTGCGTGTTGCGCACCGGGATTCAACGCACCTGCGTGTTCAACCCAGGCATCGATTGCTACCTGACGCATCGGAGTAGTTGCAGCGTGATCGAGATACTTCATGCGCACTACCCTACGCGCTGATGCTCCCTTGCCTCGCAAATGTATGCAGTCGGGCTGTTGCCTGTTCGCGCAATAAGTACCGCCATCTGTCGGTGCCCTTTCAGCTTCATCTTCTTCCGAAGCTGGTCCGGGTTGACGTCTACCCCGCGTACGAGGATCTCAAGCGCCCCCGCTTGGTAGTTGGCCAGTGCTGCCTTAAGTCGCTTGAACGGCACAGCCTCCAAGAAACGGAAGCCACTCGTTGCTGCGGGAAGCTCATCACCCGTAAGAAATGCAATGTGCGGGTCCACCATCCACAGCTTGTGCCGGTGCGCCCAGTGGCGAACTAGCCCGGCGCGGATGATCGCTCCGTCGGGCTCGATCATCCAAGTACCTGGTTCGGCGACAGTGGTGTCGTCAGGCTCGTCCGACCTCACTATCTCTCGCGAACCGTCCGCGCGCAGCACCACCGCTTCGCGAATGCCGGATCCGAAACCTTCTGTGTACAGGCAGGTTTCTTTGACGCCGCCATCGAGAGAGACGACGCTGACGAGCCCGCTCCACTCGCTGTAGTCGATTCCGGGTGCACACTTTACTGCGAGTTCTCTGCCACGATGTGCTTCCACGAGGTCTGGCAGGGGTGGTAGGAGTTTTGCTGGGTCGGTGATTCGTCGGCCGTTGGCGCGTCGTGCTGGGTCAGCCACGACGACATCGGCGCGGCTAATGGGTTGCAGTGCATCGGCTTGGCAGAGGAGCACGTTGGCGTCGGCAAGGTTTGCTTGAGCCATTGCAAGCCGTACGCGATCGAGATCGGAGCCTATCCAAGAGAGCTGTTGTTTTCTTATCGACGCCCCTTCGCTTCCCACTGAACAGGTCACGTCGTGGACCGTGGCTGCTTCGAAATCCTTGATCAGCTGCGCTCTGTATTCGGCAACGAGCTGTGGCGTTGCTTGTTGCGCGGCGTCGCTATCGGTAAGCCAATACTCGGGCATCTTCCCACGGGCGCTGCGCTGCGCGGCGAGTAACTCCGAAACGACACGGGCATGATCGCCGAATTCTTTTTCCAGTACGGCTCTGTCGCGAATTAGCGTACTTGGAATGAGTTCGAGGTCCGGTCCAAGCGCCAGAATCTTTTGCAGGTTGTCCCGTAGGAACCCAACCTCGTCCAAAGTAAAACTCATTTGGGCGTCCCGATCCTATCTGTCGGGTGCTGGTGGAAAAACTCGTGGTAGCGCGGATCATCGGCGGGGTCTCCGATGATCGGGCGCATGTCGGCGTTGCGTGCAAGTTTGACCGCATCCTCGAAGGTGTCGCAGGAGCACAGCTGTTGGAGTTGCCCCCAGGTTGATGGCACGAAGCGAACGAGCCCGGCGCGCCATCCTTCCATGAGTAGCTCCGGGGAGAACCAGTTTGCATCGTCTGCCTCGCCGGTTTCCGCGTCTGGTTCTTGTCCGATGGGTGCTTTTGCGAGGAAGCTGAAGGTGTCGAACCAGTTACCTCGGTGCGAGCAACCTACCCAGCGTGCAAACGGGATGAGGAGGTCGCTGCAGACGTTGAGTTCATTGGCCTGCAGCATGTCCGTAAGTGAGATCTCGTGCGAGACGAGTTTGAGCCGTTGGTCGTGGAAAGGACGTGCGTCGCCGAGTAGGGTTCCTTCGTCGTCAACGGCGAGCAGTGTTCCGGTTTCTTCGAACAATTCGCGAACAGCGGCAAACAGCAGGGCATGTGCCTTGTATTTGGTTACGCCGAGCCTTCGTGCAACAGATACTGCCGACTTGCCAATCCACAGGTCGCCGTCATTCCAGGCGCGGGGTGGGAAGTCGCGACTATCGACGCCACCTCCGGGAAAAACCGTCATGCCTGGGTAGTTTTTCATGCTCATGACTCGTTCTTGCATCCACACCTTGATTCCGTCGGGAGTGTCGCGGATGAGGATGACGGTGGCAGACAGGCGTGACCCGTTGAACCCACTGGTTTCTGTTGCGTCGACGGCGTCTGTTGCGTCGACAGAAAATGCGCCGGTTTTGCGGTACACGGTGCTCCACCTCCTCGCGTGGTGTTATGCGCGGTGCGCACCACTTCGTGCGCTTCGTGCACGGCGTGCATAGAACCGGCCGTCGTCGTGCTGCACTTCGATTGGCTGGTGATACGCCTTAGAGACGTTTTCACTGGTCAATACGTCTTCGATAAGACCTTGGGCGATCACTGTTCCTTCGTCGAGCAGCAAGGCATGTGTAAAACCATATGGGATTTCTTCCAGATGGTGGGTGATCATCACCATAGCTGGCGCATCGGGGTCGAGTGCGAGGTCGCCGAGGTATGCGATGAGGTCCTCGCGTCCGCCGAGATCCATACCTGCCGCCGGTTCGTCCATGATGAGCAGTTCTGGGTCGATCATGACCGCGCGGGCGATGAGGACGCGCTTCTTTTCTCCATCCGAGAGCGTTCCCCACGTGCGGTCGATAAGGTGCATAGCCCCGACCTGTTCCAGGACTTCGAGTGCTTGCTCGTAGTCGACGTCCTCGTACTGTTCGCGCCAACGCCCGACGACCGCGTAGCCTGCGGAGACGACGACGTCGCCAACTTTTTCACTTGGCGGAATCATCGAAGCAATCGCTGAGGACGTCAATCCGATTGCCGCGCGAAGGTCACGCATATCTGTTTTACCGATGCGCTCTCCGAGTACGAATGCGACGCCGCGCGATGGGAACTCTTGGGCAGCCGCCATTCGGATCAGTGTGGTCTTGCCGGCGCCATTTGGGCCGACGATGACCCAACGTTCGTCGAGCTCCACCTGCCAGTCGATAGGGCCAACAAGCGTGTTGCCTCCGCGAATAAACTCGACTCCTCGGAAGTCGATAAGCAGATCTGGATCAGTGGTTGGTTCGTTCACGGCTACCATTCTGGCTTCTTTCTACTTCGGCGTCTTGGTGGATAGAAAAACAAGCGACTGAGTTCTCAGTGTAACCATATCGTTGTATGAGAATCGCCACGGATGAAAGCGAACCCTTATGTCGATATTTAACGTGAGAGTTAGCTAGTCTGAGAGAAGAAAGAGCACACCTATAGGTGTGTCCGACTTCCATCGGCCACATGTGAGGACAAAAACGACATGGTTGCACGCTTTGGTATCGACGACGTACGCCCTCAAGTTTCCGGGCGAACTCTTCCGGCAAAGGCGGTGGTAGGTGAGGTTGTGCCAGTCTCTGCCCTGGTGTGGAGAGAAGGCCACGACGCTATCGCTGCAAGCTTGGTTATTACGGATCCGAATGGAGAACAGTACTCCATTCACATGCAGCAAGAACCGTACCGCCCGGACTACACCCATGCGGTGTTTGTCCCCGATGCTCAGGGGCTGTGGCGCTACCGCGTTGATGCGTGGAGTGACGTCATGGCGACGTGGCGCAACGCCGTCACAAAGAAGCTGGAGGCCGGGCAGACTACCGAAGAAATGGCGAACGACATCGCCCACGGCATCCACCTTTTTGAAGCCGCAATTGCGCAGACTCCGGCCCCAGACCGCGAGGTGCTCGAACGGGCCGCTGCGGCGCTTGATAATCCCGCGCTGCCACTGGCTGAACGAATTCTCGCCGGCATTTCTGACGAAGTACTCGAAGTACTCAATGCTTTTCCGCTTCGGGAGCTCGTCACCCATGGGCCTATTTGCGATATCTACGTAGAACGACGCGATGCGCTGGTGAACTCGTGGTACGAGCTCTTCCCGCGTTCCACCGGCGGTTGGGACGATGAAGGCAACCCGGTTCACGGTACCTGGGCTACCACTGCGAAGGCGCTCGATCGCGTTGCTGCAATGGGCTTTGACACGGTCTACTTCCCTCCTATCCACCCAATCGGTGAGATCAACCGGAAGGGCAAAGACAACACACTTGTCGCCGAGGAGGGTGATGTCGGCTCCCCGTGGGCGATCGGTTCACGAGACGGTGGGCACGATGCCTTCCACCCGCAGCTCGGTGGTGAGAAAGAGTTTTGCGCGATGCTTGACCATGCGCACGAACTCGGATTGGAGGTAGCGCTGGATTTGGCCTTGCAGGCTGCGCCGGATCACCCTTGGGCGAGCGAGCACCCCGACTTCTTCACCATCTTGGAAGACGGCACGATTGCTTACGCCGAGAACCCGCCGAAAAAGTACCAGGACATCTACCCGATCAACTTCGATAACAACCCGGAGAAGGTCTACGAGGAGATTTACCGGGTTGTCATGTACTGGGTAGACCTGGGCATCCGAACGTTCCGTGTGGACAATCCGCACACGAAGCCGGTGAACTTCTGGCACTGGTTGATCACCCGCGTCCACGAGACGCACCCCGACGTCATCTTCTTGGCCGAAGCGTTTACCCGCCCACCAGTGATGTACGGGCTGTCGAAGGCAGGGTTCTCCCAGTCCTACACTCACTTCACCTGGAAAGTATCTAAGGGTGACCTCATCGACTTCGCTGAGCACATGGTCGACGTCGCGGATGTCTCGCGCCCGAACCTCTTCGTGAACACGCCTGACATCTTGCACGCCTCGCTGCAGTACGGAGGTCCAGCCGCGTTCGCAATTCGCGCCACACTTGCCGCCACAATGAGCCCATTGTGGGGCGTATATTCCGGCTTTGAGCTCTTCGAAGGCGAGGCCGTCGCAGAAGGTAGCGAAGAGTATAACCACTCCGAGAAGTACGAACTGCGCCCGCGCGACTTCCAGACAGCCCTCGATAACGGGCAGTCTCTAGAGCCTTACATCACTTCGCTGAACCGCTTCCGCAAGGCGCAGCCTGCGCTGCAGCAGCTACGTCAAATTCGCTTCCATCACGTGGACAACGACCAGATCCTCGCGTACTCGAAGGTCGATGCGATCTCTGGCAACGCGGTCCTCGTCGTCGTTAATCTCGACCCATGGAACGCGCAGGAAGGCACGCTGTACCTCGACGCGCCGGCAGTTGGTCTCGAATATGGTGCGCAGTTTGCCGTCCATGACTTGGTAACTGACTCGTACTACGACTGGGGATCAGAAAACTACGTGCGCCTCGCACCGGAAGTCAACGTCGCTCACATTCTGAAGCTGCCTGATGTTGCGCCGCAGAAGCGAGAAGCGCTCGCATTCCGACAAATTTCAGATCACGACTACCGCCCATAACAACCGCGACCAAACAGACGCTAGAAAGATCATTATGTCTGCAAATTCAGTCAACCCAGCACTGCTGATCCCGGCACACGATCGGCACCGCCTCCTCGAATGCAAGCACCACGCACCGCACGACTTCTACGGATGGCACGCAGCACCCGAGGGCTCCCTCATTCGCACCCGATTCCTGGGCGCAACGAACGTCGAGTTACTCATCCACGATGAGATCCGGCAAATGCAGTCCCTTGGCGACGATATTTGGGCGATCGGCTTGACCGACACCACTGCGCCCGACTACCGCTTCAAGGTGCACTATCCCGAGGGCGACCCGGTGACCGTCGCCGACGCATATCACTTCCTGCCTACACTCGGCACGCTCGACCTGCACCTGATTAGCGAAGGCCGCCACGAGCGCCTCTGGGAGGTGCTCGGCGCCAACGTCCGTACCTACGAGACGACGCTCGGCACCGTCACTGGTACCTCGTTCGCTGTATGGGCCCCGAACGCACAGGGCGTAGCCGTCGTCGGTGACTTCTGTGCATGGAACCCAAACCAGTACCCGATGCGCGTCCTCGGTTCGACTGGAGTGTGGGAGATCTTCATCCCGGGCATTGAGGCAGGCACCACGTACAAATTTGCAGTACAGACGTCCGACGGCCGTCGCATCGACAAGGCCGACCCTCTGGCGAAGCAAACGCTGACACCTCCAGAGACCGTCTCCGTGGTTGCCGCCCCTTCCGAGTTCAAGTGGACAGATGAGGATTGGGCGCAAAAGCGTAGCGAAGCAGACCCGACCAACTCCCCAATGAGCGTCTACGAGTGCCACGTCGGCTCATGGAAGAAGGGCGCAACCTTCCAGACGATGCGCGACGAGCTCGTACCGTACCTCGTGGAAAACGGCTTCACCCATGTCGAGTTCCTCCCGGTGGCCGAGCATCCATTCGGTGGCTCTTGGGGCTACCAGGTCACGGGGTACTACGCCCCAACCGCCCGTTGGGGGACTCCAGATGACTTCCGCGCACTCGTCAACGACCTACACGCAGCAGGCATCGGGGTCATCGTCGACTGGGTGCCAGCCCACTTCCCGAAGGATGACTGGGCACTCGCCCGCTTCGACGGCACCGCCCTCTACGAGCACCCCGACTGGCGCCGTGGCGAGCAAAAAGACTGGGGCACCTACGTGTTCGACTTCGGGCGCAACGAAGTTCGCAACTTCCTGGTCGCTAACGCCCTGTACTGGTGCGAAGAGTTCCACATCGATGGCCTCCGCGTCGACGCCGTCGCATCAATGCTCTACCTCGATTACTCCCGCCAGCCTGGCGAATGGCTCCCGAACCAGTTTGGTGGGCGCGAAAACTGGGACGCCGTCCAATTCCTGCAAGAGATGAACGCAACGGTTCACCGCAACCACCCAGGCATCGTGACCATCGCGGAGGAGTCTACTGCTTGGCCAGGCGTGACCGCTATGACGGAAAACGACGGCCTCGGTTTCTCCCTGAAGTGGAACATGGGCTGGATGAACGACACCCTCGAGTATTTCTCCCTCGACCCGATTCACCGCTCATACCACCACAATGAGATCACGTTCTCACTGGTCTACGCGTTTTCCGAGCAGTACGTCCTGCCGTTTAGCCACGACGAAGTAGTCCACGGCAAGGGATCCCTCTGGCAGCGCATGCCTGGCGATGACTGGAACAAGGCCGCCGGCCTTCGCACCCTCTTCGGCTATATGTTCTCCCACCCAGGCAAGCAGCTCCTCTTCATGGGCTGTGACTGGGGCCAGACCACCGAGTGGGACGAAGCGAACTCAATCAACTGGGACAATATTTCCGACGGCTGGGGCCACGAGTACCACCGCGGTATCCAGCAACTGGTTCGCGACCTCAACCGAGTGTACGTCGACACCCCTGCGTTGTACGCGCAGGACAACGTGCCGGCCGGATTCCAGTGGGTCAAAGGCGACGACTCACAGCACAACATCCTCGCCTACCTCCGGTGGGATACGGAGGGCAACCCTGTGCTGGCCGTCATCAACATGTCCGGAGCTTCCCAGCCAAATTACCGGATCGGCCTGCCGGTCGCCGGTGAGTGGGAGCTACTCATCAACACGGACGCAGGCGTCTACGGCGGTGCCAACAACGACCTGCCACACACTGTGCACAGCGACGATGTTCAGTGGGATCACTTCCCTCACTCGATCGAGCTGCACGTACCAGCAATGAGCGCACAGCTGTACAAGCTGAGCCGCTAGAACGCTAGAGCCCGGGCCTCAGGAGTTCCTGCAGGCCCGGGCTTTTGCATGTCACGCTAGAACAGAGCACTCGCAAGCTTCGTACGAGCGGCGAGCACACGCGGGTCGCCGGCGTCAAAAAGCCCGAAGAGCTCGAGCAGTCGCTCCTTCGCCTCTGGAGACTGCTTGATCAAGCCCAACAGACGGTCGAATGCTTTCTCAGGCGCACCGGACACGAGCTCAGCATCAGCAGCCACCAGCTGTTTCGCGACATCGTCAGGGTGCTCCGCAGCATCAGCAATAGGATCAACCGTCAAGTTCGCAGGGTCAAGCCGCTTGACGACGGCCACCGTCGCCTTCGCCTGCGCAACCTCCTTGTTACCAGGCTCCTCGCTCAGCATCGCATCGTAGATAGCCGTAGCCTGATCAAAATCACCTGCCTGCATCGCACGAGCTGCCTCTTCCAAACGCGGGTCCTCTGCTGGGGCAGCATCCTCAACGGGCTCCTCGTCTAGGCCCTGCAACTGCCTGCCAACGTTGCTCACCAATGCCTCGAGCCAAGGCTTCAATTCTTCCTCCGACTGATCCCCCTCGAAGCTCGTCAGTGGGCGCCCAGCAGCAAGCGCGAGCGTAGTCGGAACAATCCGTACACCGAGCGCCTGCGCGATCTGCGGAGTGGCATCAGCATCAACGTATGCGTACGCGAATCCTCGCTGACCGGTAGCCAACTTGGTCAACGTCGCCCGTAGCGACTCTGAATCAGCTGAACGCGCACTACCGACATGAACGACAACCGGAATCTGCATTGAGCGCTGCAGTACCTTGGCTTCCAAATCTGCCTCAGTAACCGTAAATACTGGGACAAACCCCTCGCGCTGCATTTCCTCGCGGGCCTCCGCTTGCTTCGCTACCTGAGCTAAATCAACGGCCCCTGCCGTAAATTGTGGTCCTGTCACGTCCTAGTTCTCCTCAAGATGCTTGTTCAAAGACTCCATCTTCTGGTGGAGCATATCTGTAAACCCACGGCGGATATCCGCCTTAATCACCAGCGAAACACGTGGAGACACTTCCTCCACCGCCTGCGTCGCACGCTTAATAACGTCCATGACTTCGTCCCATTCACCCTCAACCGTGGTGAACATGGCTGTCGTCTCATTCGGCAGCCCCGATTCACGAACTACTTTCACGGCGCGTGCCACGGCCTGCGACATCTCCGCGTTCGGCGTGTCAGTGACGGCTGGTGCTACTGAAAATGCTGCAATCATGCCTCATACCCTACCGCCTCGACCAACAATGTTTATGCCAGTGACGGCGATCATCCGCCCCGCGCCCCACTTCCTTCGGCCACGCAACGACATGGGCTACTCCTGGAGGAATGTTCTGATTACATCCCGGGCACACGTAGAACTTCCGCGCTGCGGAAGAACCAATCTGACGCACTTTGTAGATCTCACCATGCGTCCACCGCGGCCCTTCCATTTCTTGGGTGCCGATAAACGTGGACCCATCCCGCGGGAGTATATAGCTCGGCTGGATGTTTTGACGCCGATTTCTTCGCGGCACTGCTACATCGCTCCTCTAAAACAGGCGCAGCTCGTCTGATTCGATTCCACGCAGGTCGTCATAGTCCAGCACAATACAGCGAAAACCACGATCTTCCGCGAGCGTGCGGGCCTGTGGCTTAATCTCCTGCGCAGCGAACACACCCTGTACTGGACGAAGTACGCTATCGCGGTTGAGCAGTTCAACATACCTGCTGAGCTGCTCGACGCCGTCGATCCCTCCCCGGCGTTTCACCTCAACGGCAACTGTCTTGCCGTCTGCATCCTTGGCGAGCAGGTCAACTGGGCCAATCGCCGTCGGATACTCACGGCGGACGAGCGTAAACCCATCGCCGAGCGTAGAAATATGCTCAGCCAACAGCTCCTGTAGGTGCGCTTCCACCCCGTCCTTCACAAGACCTGGATCTTCACCGAGCTCCACGTTGGTATCGGACACGATCTCCTCGACTGTAATGCGAAGCTGCTCGCCTTTTGGGTTCTCCACGATCCACAACTCGTCCCCCGTGTCTTCCCCATCAATATCCACGACGGCTTGTTCACGTATCGTGCACGGCGGTGTCATCCAGTTCAGTGGTTTATAAGCACGGTCGTCTGCGTGGATCGACACAGACCCGTCAGCTTTCATCAAAATAAGGCGAAGCGCAGACGGCAAATGCGCATCGAGACGACCAACATAATCTACTGAACAGCGAGCAATGACAAGACGCATGGATACTAGGCTACCGGTCGTGTCATTCTGTACGGAATTATCCCGCTAGTAGCGCTGATCGCGGCCGCGGTCACGCAGCGCACGCCGACGCAGCGCCTCGTAATCAACCTTTTCCTGCCGCTCATCAGGTGCAGACTCAATCCATGAAATCAACGCCATCTGCGCGCGCTTCTGGCCCGCGAATTCAATATCGCCATCGGCACCGTGCAGCAGTACGGCTTCCTTAATCCCTGGCATGAACGACTGCTCTTCTTGACTCAGCGCTCGCATTCCCTCGAAGCTGGTCTGGGTGCGCTCAATGCACATGTCGTACTGGAATGACAAGGACCGCAGTTTATAAAAACGGAGCTCCTCCGCGTGATAGATCAGCACACCGTGGCGCCAACCGTGGACCCCGGTGGCCGGGAGTTGTCGGAACAGGCCTATCGCGCCGGAGTTGCGGAACATTAAAAAGCGCCACACGCACACAGTAATAACAAAGAACACAAAGAACAATGCCACGTACAGTAAAACGATCACATTGCACCTCTGCTTCGTTCAAACCGACCTTGATGAAAGTATGCGCTTCATTTTAGCGACCTTCGCTGCCAGTGCAAGCAACGCAGAAACGGAAAGCCCCGCTGCTAAAACAGCGGGGCTTTACAAGGTTGAGCGTGGCGCTCTACCTTCCTCCTACGCGGTGACCGCGTTAGCGAGATTCACTGCGACGGACGGCAGCAAGCTCGGCCTCTGCACGAGACTTCGCGAGTGCGTCATCAATGTTCTGAAGCTCTGCCTGAGCTTCATCACGATTCACTTCGTGGGCGAAGATGGCGTAATCCGCAAGAATGGTCACTTTGTCACCTTGCACGGAAAGGAACCCACCCTGGACGGCGGCGACGATGCGCTCGCCGTCGATTGGGCGGATGGTCACGACACCATTGTCCTTGAGCTGACCAAGGATGGGTTCGTGGCCAGGCAGAATGCCGATCTCACCTTCGGTAGTCTGAGCAGTCACGATGCTTGCTGGACCCTTCCAGAGCAAACGGTCTACCGAGACTAATTGAGCGGTAAGTTCAGCCATTATTGCCTCCTAGCCCTGCAGCTTCTTGTAGGCAGCCTCAACGTCATCCAAGCCACCCAGGCCGTTGAATGCCTGCTCTGGGTATGCATCGAATTCACCGTTGCACAGCTTCTCGAAGGCATCGATGGTCTCCTCGAGAGGTACGTAGGAGCCCTCGTCGCCGGTGAACTTCTTAGCGACGAAGAAGTTCTGGCCCAGGAAGCGCTCGATCTTACGAGCACGCATAACCGTGACCTTATCCTCTTCGGAAAGCTCGTCCATACCGAGAATTGCGATGATGTCCTGCAGTTCCTTGTTCTTCTGCAGAATACCGATAACTCGCTGTGCAACCTCGTAGTGACGCTCGCCAACGATACCTGGCTCAAGGATGCGCGAGGTCGAGGTCAGCGGATCCACTGCTGGGTAAATACCCTTGGAAGCAATGGAACGCGAAAGCTCGGTCGTCGCGTCCAGGTGAGCGAAGGTCGTGGCCGGAGCCGGGTCGGTGTAGTCGTCAGCCGGAACATAAACTGCCTGCAGCGACGTAATCGAACGGCCCTTGGTCGAGGTAATGCGTTCCTGGAGAACACCCATCTCGTCTGCCAGCGTTGGCTGGTAGCCCACGGCCGATGGCATACGACCCAGCAGGGTCGAAACCTCAGAACCAGCCTGGGTGAAACGGAAGATGTTATCGATGAACAGGAGCACGTCCTGGTTCTGAACATCGCGGAAGTACTCCGCCATGGTCAGGCCGGACAGCGCGACACGCATACGAACCCCTGGCGGCTCATCCATCTGGCCGAAAACAAGGGCCGTATCTGGAAGAACGCCCATGTCCTCCATCTCGAGGAAGAGGTCCGTACCCTCACGGGTACGTTCGCCGACGCCGGCGAACACGGAGGTACCGGAGAACTCGCGTGCAATACGCGTAATCATCTCCTGGATGAGAACTGTCTTACCGACACCAGCACCACCGAAGAGGCCAATCTTGCCACCCTTCACGTAAGGGGTAAGCAGGTCGATGACCTTAATGCCGGTCTCAAGGATCTCGGTCTTACCTTCCAAGTCCTTGAACGCTGGTGGCTCGCGGTGGATGCCCCATCGCTCACCACCGACGCCGACCGATGGGTCGTCCAAGCACTGACCAAGCGCGTTAAACACGTGGCCCTTGACCTGGTCGCCAACCGGAACGGAGATCGGATTGCCGGAGTCGCGTACCTGTGCGCCACGAACCAGACCGTCGGTTGGTGCCATGGCGATCGTGCGGACGAGGCTGTCACCCAAGAACTGGGCCACCTCAAGCACGATGGTGCGGGACATTTCGCCGAGGTCGATGTCAACCTCAAGCGCGTTGTACAAAGCGGGCAGCTCGCCACGCGGGAACTCCACGTCGACGACTGCGCCGATGACGCGCACGACGCGGCCATTCTCAGACCCTGCCGGGTTCTGAGCGAAATCGGACTCATTCTGAGCCTGACCCGTTGGCTCCTCGCCGAGCTCGTCGTAAGAGTGAGCAGTAGTCATGATTTAGTCACTTTCTCCACTACCAGACAGCGCGCCAGCGCCGCCGATAATCTCGGTGATTTCCTGGGTAATTTTTGCCTGACGGGCTTGGTTAGCCTCACGGGACAAGTTGTTCGCCAATTCGGTCGCATTGTCCGTAGCGTTCTTCATCGCCGTACGACGTGAAGCGGACTCCGCTGCAGATGCCTCCAAGAAAATCGAGTACAGCGAGCGAGAAACATACGCCGGAAGCAGTTCGTCCATCAGCGTATCCGCATCAGGTTCGAAATCCATGTCCGGTTGCACATCCCCGCTTGTGGTGAGCATGTCTTCCTGCTCGTACTCGTAATCCTCAAGCACCGGCTCAATTGGGAGCAACTGGTGCACCCTGGCTTCTTGTGTCAACATCGACACAAATTCTGTGTACACCACGTGTACCTGGTCGAAGCCACGAACCTCCTGACCCTCAGGGCCGTGCAGGCCCTCGCGCCACTTAGCGGTCCCTTCAGAGCTCGCCATGAAGCCGTCGATCAGGTGGCGACGAACGTCGTGGGTCGCTTCCCACGAAGGCTTCTGGGACCAACCGGTCCAAGAGCCTTCGACCTCCATATCGCGGAAACGGTAGTGGGTTACGCCCTTACCGCCCGTGATGTAGCGGACGACTTCGTAGCCAGCTTCCTCAAGCATGCGCTCGAGCTCTGCTGCCTTCTTCAACACGTTGTGGTTATACCCGCCGGCCATACCGCGGTCTGATGTGACCACGAGGACTGCTGCGACTCGACCATTCTCACGCTCACGGAGCATGGGGTGATCGAGGGAGCTCGCAGCTGCGAGGCGTTCCATGACGTCTTTCAACTCGTCGGCATACGGCTTTGCCGCTTCGACGCGCTGCTGTGCCTTGGTGATCTGCGAAGTCGCGATCAGCTCCTGGGCTTTAGTGATTTTCTTCGTGGAGTTTACGGACCTAATACGGTCACGTAGTTCGCGAAGTGTTGCCATGGTTTACTCTCCTCCCTTCCTATATGTAGACGTTTACGTCTTGTTCCAAGAATTACTTCTTGGGACGGCCGACGTTAAGGGTATTTTTCTTGACCTCACGCTTGTCCAGCGGATCCGCCTCTGGCTCGCGCACGATGTGCTCACCGGTGGAGGACTGGAACGAGCGAGCGAAGTCATCATTGACGCGCAGCAGCGTCTGCTTGCTCGTATCGTCGAGCGCAGCGCCACCGGAGATCTGTTCGTAGACTTCCGGAGCGACGGAGCGAATGTGCTCCTGCAGCTCGAACTCGTAGCGACGCACGTCTTCGACGGGAACGACGTCAAAGGCGCCTTCGTTTGCAAGCCAGATAGATACGATCTGGAACTCAACAGGCTGCGGAGCGTTCTCCGACTGCTTGAGGAGCTCTACGAGACGCTGACCGCGCTCGAGCTGGCGCTTCGAAGCTGCATCGAGGTCGGACGCGAACGCAGCGAACGCTTCCAGGTCACGGTATGCAGCAAGGTCGAGACGCAGGTTACCTGCAACCTTCTTCATACCCTTAGTCTGCGCAGCGCCACCGACACGGGACACGGAGATACCCACGTCAATAGCCGGGCGAACACCCTGGTTGAAGAGGTCGGACTGGAGGAAGACCTGGCCGTCTGTAATCGAGATGACGTTGGTAGGAATGAACGCACCCACGTCGTTAGCCTTCGTCTCGATGATCGGCAGTGCGGTCAACGAGCCTGCACCCAGCTCATCGTTGAGCTTCGCAGCACGCTCCAGCAGACGAGAGTGCAGGTAGAACACGTCACCTGGGTATGCCTCGCGGCCTGGTGGACGACGCAGCAGCAACGAGATGGCACGGTATGCCTCTGCCTGCTTGGTCAGGTCATCGTAAATCACCAGCACGTGCTTGCCCTGGTACATCCAGTGCTGGCCCAGCGCTGCACCAGAGAATGGTGCGAGCCACTTGAAGCCTGCGGAGTCGGATGCAGGTGCAGCCACAATCGTGGTGTACTCAAGCGCGCCGTGCTGCTCGAGGGTTGCACGAACGCCAGCGATCGTGGAGCCCTTCTGGCCCACCGCGACGTAGATGCAACGAACCTGCTTCGACGGATCTCCGGTCTCCCAGAAGTGCTTCTGGTTCAGGATCGTGTCGATGCAGACTGCAGTCTTACCAGTCTTACGGTCACCAATGACGAGCTGACGCTGACCACGACCGATTGGGGTCATGGCGTCAATAGCCTTGATACCGGTCTGCATTGGTTCCTCAACCGGCTGGCGGTCGAGAACGCCTGCAGCCTGCAGCTCAAGCGCGCGCTCTTCGTTGGATTCAATTGGACCAAGGCCGTCAATTGGCTGGCCCAGTGGGTTAATAACGCGGCCGAGGAATTCCTCCCCAACCGGGATGGACAGAACTTCGCCTGTCCGCTTTACTTGGTCGCCCTCGGTGAGGGTCTCGAAATTACCCAGAACCACGACACCGATCGAATCGGTCTCAAGGTTCTGTGCGACGCCAATGACGCCGTTCGGAAACTCGAGCAGCTCATTCGTCATGCATCCTGGCAGCCCGGAAACCTGGGCAATACCATCTGCAGCCGAAGTCACCACGCCGACCTCCTCACGGGAGGCCTCCGCGGAGTAGCTCGAGGTGTAGTTCGCTATCGCGCTACGGATCTCATCGGAGGAGATCGTCAGCTCCGCCATGTTCTTCCTGCTCTCGGTAGTTTGTTCCAGCATTATCTCTTACTAAAGGGTCGCGTTGGCGAGAAGGTCGGTGCGCATGCGGTTCAACTTACCGCGCGTCGACCCGTCAATCAGTTCATCGCCGACTCGGATGGTCAGTCCACCGAGGAGGCTGGGGTCAACCTCAGAATGGATCGCCATCTCACGACCGTAAATGTTCTCAAGTTTCTGTGCCAGTGCATCGCGCTGCGCATCAGAGAGCGCCTGTGCGGTGACCACACGTGCCACGGCCTTCCCACGCAACGCGGCGACGTCAGCTGCCAGAGCAGCGAGATCGTCCACCGGGTGGTGTTCTGGACGGCCAATGACCTGCAAAGCTAGCGCTTCAGTAACCGTGGTGACCTTGCCGTAAATGACATTCGCAAGCAGACCGCGCTTCTGTGCGGCTGTAGCGGTTCGGTCGGAGAGAAGCTGAGTAAGCTTCCGCTCCTTCTCAAGCAAGGTGGAGAGTTGGTACAGCTCGTTTTCGACCTGCTCCAACTGCCCTTGAGCCTCCGCGCCCTTCATCAGCGCGCGTCGACCTAGGTTGATCAGGCCTGCGCGGAACTCGCGCGGGTTTGACCACTCCTCGGAAGCTGCTGCAGCAAGGATCTGTGCCGTAGGCTCTGCCACCTTGGCACCGAAAACATCGTTGATGATCCCGCGACGCTGCGCGGCATCAAGCGAGTTATCAGCGACAGCGATGCGCAGTGCACGCTCGGCGTCCAGCTGATCCACGGTCAGGAACAGTTCCGTACCAAGCTGCAATGCAACAGCAACGGTGTCCCCTGCCCCTTGAATCAGCTGATCAAGCTGCTCAGAAACTTTTGTTTGTGCTTCGCGACTAGCTGCCTTCATTTCGCCTACTTCCTCGTAGAAACGTTGTCGAGTTCGGCGAGGAAAGCATCAATCGTGTTCGAGCGGCGGGTATCATCCGAAAGCTCGGTACCCAGCAGACGCTCTGCCAGACTGATGGAGTTCTGACCCATCTCGTTGCGCAGTTCAGCGACGACCTGCTCGCGGGAAGCCAGAAGCTGCTTTTCGCCTGCTTCAACAATTCGACGAGACTCATCCTCAGCGCGCTCACGAAGTTCTGCCTGAATCTCCTTGCCCTTTGCCCGGGCAGCTTCACGGATCTCAGCAGCTTCGGCACGTGCCTCAGCGAGTTCAGCGTTGTTCTTTTCTAGAGCAGCCTTAGCCTCGGCCTGGGCAACCTGAGCACGCTCAATGCCGCCCTTGATTCGGTCTTCGCGCTCCGCCAGTACTTCCTGGAACTTCGGAAGGACAAACTTCCAGAAGAGCAAGAACACGATGACGAAGACAACGGTCGACCAAACCACGTCGTACATGGCAGGCAGGAGAATCGACGGCTCCGTCTCGAGCGGAAGCTTCTCTCCCTCTGCCAACACGAAAATATCGTTGACGTTAGTCATTGGTTGCTCCTGATCTAAAAAGTGTACGTGGAATTCGTGAGTTCTTTTTAGAACAGGAAGCCTGCAACGAGGCCAATCAGGGCAAGTGCCTCAACGAAGGCGATACCCAGGAACATGGTGGTACGCAGCTGGCCGGCCATCTCTGGCTGACGTGCCATACCCTCAACGGTCTTACCGACCAGCATGCCGATGCCGATGCCAGGGCCGATGGTAGCGAGGCCGTAGCCGATGGTGCCGAGACCGGTGTATTCGGTAGCGGCTGCTGCCTGAGCAAGAATGATGTCGTTCATGTGAAAGTCGTTCCCTTTCTTGGTGTTTGCTTGCAACGCTTCCTGCAAACAAACGAGTGACAATTTGTATGGGGTTTATTCAGTTTGACCAGTAGGTTGCGCTTTGTTAGTGCGCGTCTGCATGCAGCGACAGTTCGATGTACACCGCAGTCAACAGAGCGAAGATGTACGCCTGCAGGAAGATAATGATTAACTCATACAGGGTGAACAGCAACGCCGCGATCAGGGTCAGCCCTGACACACTCGTCCAGGCCGAGATCTGCCAGAAGAAGAAGTTCGTAGCAGAGTACAGCAGAACGAGAATGATGTGGCCAGCCAGGAAGTTCGCCATAAGACGAAGTGCCAGCGTGACCGGACGCAGAATGAACGTCGAGAAGAACTCGATCGGCACAACAAGGAAGTGCAGAGCGAACGGCAACCCAGGAATCACGGTCGAGTGCTTGAAGAAGGCAACGCCGTAGCGCTGCACGCCCGCGTAGATCATCGCAATGTAGGCGACAACGGCCAACACAATCGGCATACCGATACGTGCGTTTGGCGAGATGTTGAGGCCAGGGATGATCGTGGCGACATTCATGAACAGGATCGTGAAGAAGATTGTCGCGATTACCGGCAAGAAGCGCCGGCCCTCTTTCTTCCCCAGCGTGTCTTCGGCGATGTGGATGCGGACGAAATCCACGCCCAACTCACCGATATTCTGCAGACCCTTAGGAACCAGTTTTGGCTTCCTAAAAGCAATAACAAAGAGGACCACCAGTACTGCCGCCATGAACAGGCGAACCAGCATGATACGGTCCAGCGCGAACCAGCCATTGGCGAAATCTTCACCAATAAACTGGTCGAACGTGTGCCCCGGGAAAAATTCTGGACCCAATTGGGGTGCGTGGAATGTACCCTTCATGGCCAAAGTTGTAACGCTCAGCGTTCTCTCCCGTTCTCGGGCCGCACTTAATGTGCGGTGCGATGGACGTCTCCAACAAGCTGTCTCCGTGGCGGACTCCGTCGCACATCTTCTACCACGGGACAGGGGATGTATTTTCGTGCTTCTTCCAGCGAAAAATAAGGAAGCAGCAAACCTTAACTAACCCGCCCGATACTTTAACAGGTCACAGCGTATTTTCACGCTTTAGGGGGTCTTCCAAAGCTTCTTCTGAGCATTTTTCGGTACCACGCCATTAAATATGGCTGGTACTGGCGTTTTCACCTAAAATGTTACTTCCCCCACACCCGTTCCAAAAAGGGGTAGACACCCACAAATTCGGTAGTAATTCCCCTACATTCCGACATAGAAAAGCGTTGCCACCCCAAGGCGAGGGGGTAGCAACGCAAATGTCTGTACGCCTTAAGGCTTCTGAATATATGCCGTTCGTACGCTCAGTACCCCCATGGCTTCGGCGCCTAACGCAACAACAAGTGCCGCGATCGTAGTTACGCCGAATGCTGTCGAGTCATAAAACGTCGCATCCCGAAGCGCGAGCAGGATGAGCGAAATGACGACCATCTTGATAAGCCAGCCCCCAAGGACCACCGCCATGGTCGCGGTAGGTGTGGAATTCGACGTCACCAGCACGCTAATAGCGGTCAAGAGGACGAAACCTCCGCCAATGCCAACACCCATAAGCACTGCCCACAGTCCTGGTGCACCGCTTACTGCGCCCCACCCCATGAGTGAGACGATAAGCAAAGCCAGTAACGCCATAGTTCCGAAACGCAACGCGCGCAGCAGTGGTCGCCGCTGGTCTTCGTACTGCTCGGTATCTGAGACTTCGAGGTTCGCTGTCGCCGGGTTCTTTGGAGTATCCACGTTTGGACATCCTACACAGTTACAGGGCCGATCTTGCCCTTCAACCATGGAATGAGCGTCGCGACAAAGGCCACGACCAAGGACAGGACAGTAAATACGACAGCAAAGCGGGTTGGGACTATCGAAAAGCTCACTGCGCCGAGCGCTACTGCTGAAATCCACATGTAGAGGACTAAAACAGTGCGCCGGTGTGTGTGCCCAAGGCGAAGCAGTCGGTGGTGAATATGTCCGGCGTCTGCCTCCCACGGTCGCTGGCCACGGATCACACGTCGGATGACCGCCCAAACCAGGTCAAGCAACGGCAAGGCAATTGCAGCAAGCACAACGATGATTGGGCTCACTAATGCCACCATGTCCGCAGCCCCATAGAGTGACATGTTGATCTTGCCCGACGCTGACGTCGACGCGGCTGCCAGCAGCAATCCAATAAGCATCGCGCCTGAGTCCCCCATGAAAATTCGGGCAGGCTCGAAATTATGCGGCAAGAACCCGGCACAAATTCCGACGAGAATCGAGCAAATGATCGCCGGCGGGTAGGCCGAAACAGCACCACCCTGGTCGTGGAGCACAGTGAGGGAGAAGAGAAGGATAGCTCCCCCGGCGATCATCCCCAGGCCAGCAGCGAGTCCGTCAATGCCATCAACAAAGTTCACAGCGTTGATAATCAACACAGTGAAGAACGCGGACAGCAACATACCCTGCACTTGATCGAGGATTAGCGTGGTCCCCTCCCCAAACGGGACGTAAAAGACGGTAAAGACCAGTCCAAGAAAGCTCATGAGGCCAGCTACCAAGAGTTGTCCGCACAGCTTTACGACGGCCCCAAGCTCGTAGAGGTCGTCGATAATTCCAAGAATCACGATGCCGCTCGCACCAGCGAAGACTGCCGTCATCTCGGGCGTCACCGGTGCGAACCCACGTGTGAGCGCCGGGAGCTGCTGCGCAAGAAAAAGGGCGCACACGAGCCCTGTAAACATGGCAAGGCCACCGACAGAAGGCGTCGGCTGGGTATGCACATCGCGTTTGCGGATCTCTGCCACCCTGCCCGTCCGAACGAGCGCTGTGCGCACCACGCCTGTGAGCAGGTAGGTGATCGCTGCGGCAACAAGCAGAACCAAGCCCAATTCACGCAGCGGGACTCCGGCGCCGCCCATCTACTTCCTCCGCAACTGCTCTGGGTCAAGTTTTAGGACTTGAGCAATGCGTTCCGTGCTGATAGCTCCCTCTCGCAGGATGACTGGGCTAGGGCCAGAAATATCGATAATCGTTGACGGGGTGCCAACTTCGGCGGGCCCACCCTCGAGATACACGCCGACTGCCTCCCCGAACTGCTGGCGTGCAGCAGCCGCGTTGAGCGCTGGTGGATTGCCCGTCAGGTTCGCCGACGAGACCGCCATCGGGCCAGTTCGCTGCAGAAGTTCAAGCGCCAGGGGTTGATTCGGCATCCGCAACAACACGGTGCCACGAGTGTCGCCGAGATTCCAGGGAAGGCTCGGGGCTTCCGGAACGACGATCGAAAGCCCTCCCGGCCAAAATGCTTCAACAAGAGTTTTAGCGGTGTCCGTGAACTCCCGCACGAGCCCCTGGATAGTAGCCCAAGACCCTACCAACACTGGTACTGGCATATCGGGGCACCGCCGCTTCGTTGCCAGCAGTGTCGCCACCGCCTGGTTATTAAATGCGTCGGCGCCGATGCCGTAGACGGTGTCAGTAGGAAGGACGATGCAGCGCCCCTCTTTCACTGCGGCTTCTGCTGCCTGCAGTCCTTGTTCGCGTTCTTCTGGTTCGAGGCACTGGAAAACCCTACTCGCCATAATGCTCCTCGTCTCCTTTGTTCAGTACCGGACTAGCTTACTCGCTCCGCTTCCGGGCACAGACAAAGCGTTGCTTTCCGGTGAGGTCCGCTAACCGCTCCACTCGTTCGAACGTGCCGGATGCTGTAACGGCGTCGACAGTCAGGTCAGAAGTTGCGTCATCATGTTCAACTGCAAATACTCCGCCCGGTTTCAGCAGCGCCGCAGCCACCGGCACCAGGCCACGTATCGCATCCATACCGTCGTCTCCGGAAAAGACTGCCTCCGGTGGGTCTACGTAGACCTCTGGGTCCAGACCGTCGGTATTGGGAACGTACGGCGGGTTGCTTACCACCATGTCTACGGTGCCATGCAGCGTAGACAACAAGTTGTGATCAGTCATGTCCCCTTCGACGATCCGGACGTTCAAGCCGAGTTCATCGCGATTTCGTTGGGCATGCTCGCGAGCAGCTTCGGACCGCTCCACCGCGATCACTTCGGCGCACGGTACCGCATTCGCGATGTAGAGCGCGAGCGCGCCCGAACCAGTGCCCAGATCCACGACAGTGGGCGCCTGCGAAGTGGCGGACTGCTGCAATGTCTTCACTGCCCAATCGGCTAGGACCTCGGTCTCCGGCCGCGGGATAAACACGCCCGGTCCGACACGCAGCGTCAAAGGCCCAAACGGCGCGGCTCCAACGATGTGCTGGAGTGGTTCGCGCGATGCCCGGCGTTGAACCGCTGCTTCAAACGCTGTTTCAAACTCCTGGTCAACGTCGAGGAACAGCACGTTCATCGGGGTGTCGTCGAGAAGCCAGGCAGCGATCAACCTCGCGTCGACTGCTGGCGTGGCAACGCCCGCGGCCGCAAGCATCTGCGCGCCACGGGCGATGACCTGTTGAGCGGGTTGTTTACTCGGCTTCAAGTCGTTCCTGCCGCTCGTGTGTCTGCAACGCCGTAATCAGATCGTCCATGTTGCCATCGAGCACCGTGTCAAGGTTGTTCGCCTTGTAGTTGATGCGGTGATCCGAGATACGATTCTCGGGCCAGTTATAGGTCCGAATGCGCTCGGAGCGGTCCATAGTCCGCACCTGGGAAGCGCGTCCCTCGGCGGCTTCGGCCTCGGCCTTCTCGCGCTCGAGCTGGTCAAGGCGAGCTTGCAACACCTGCATTGCGCGGGCGCGGTTCTGAATCTGCGAGCGCTCGTTCTGACAGGTCACCACGATATTCGTCGGCAGGTGGGTAATACGCACGGCGGAGTCAGTGGTGTTCACACCCTGGCCGCCCTTGCCGGAGGATCGGTAGACATCAACGCGAATGTCTTTCTCATCAATATTTACCGACGCCACTTCGTCCGGCTCCGGGAACACATATACACCCGCGGCCGACGTCTGAATGCGGCCCTGCGACTCGGTGACTGGCACGCGCTGCACACGGTGTACGCCACCCTCAAATTTCAGCTTGGACCATGCACCGTCACGTGACGGCGTCTTCGCCTTCACCGCGACGGTCATATCCTTTACGCCGCCAAGGTCCGACTCAGACAAGTCGAGTACTTCCCAGGTCAAGCCGTGCTTCTCGCAATACTTTTGGTACATGCGGGCGAGGTCACCAGCAAAGAGGGCCGCCTCTTCACCGCCAGCACCGGCCTTGAGCTCCATGATGATGTCATCACCATCGTGCTCGTCGCGAGGTGCGAGCAGGTCCGCGAGTTCCTCCTCAAGCGCGACGATCTCTTTCGCAAGGCGTTCAGCTTCTTCGGCGAACTCTTTGTCTTCGTACGCCATCTCAGCCGCAGCTTCGTGATCTTCCCTCGCCTGGTTCAGCGCGTCGTTGACCTTGATGATCGGCTGCAGTTCGGCGTAGCGCTTTGAAAGCTTCCGGAATTTATCCTGGTCGCCCGCAATATCTGGGTCGCCCATCTGGGCCTGAATGCCCTCGTATTCGGCGACGTAGTCGTCGACGAGCGAAACTTCGCCAGCCATTAGATGTACTCCTCTGCGTCTTGATCAGCCACCATTGGTGCCGAGTTGGCAACGCCCATCAAGAACTCGCCGTTGCTCTTCGTCTTCTTCAACTGCTTGATCAGCATGTCGATGGACTGCTGCGGGTCAAGTGCCGACAGGATTCGACGCAACTTGTGCATCACGCGCGCTTCATCCGGCCCCATAAGCAGGTCATCCTTGCGGGTACCAGACGGGTTGACGTCGACAGCTGGGAAGACCCGGCGTTCCGCGATCTTACGATCAAGCTTCAGCTCGGCGTTACCGGTGCCCTTGAACTCCTCAAAGATGACGGTGTCACCAGCGGAGCCCGTCTCCACCATCGCCGTAGCGATGATCGTAAGCGAGCCACCCTCCTCGATGTTGCGCGCAGCACCCAGGAAACGCTTCGGCGGGTACAGTGCGTTGGAATCAACACCACCGGACAGGATACGGCCCGATGCCGGCGAAGAATTGTTGTACGCGCGACCCAGACGCGTGATCGAGTCGAGGAGGACAACAACGTCTTGCCCCATCTCAACGAGGCGCTTGGCGCGTTCAATCGCGAGCTCCGCGACAGCGGTGTGCTCTGACGGCGGGCGGTCGAAGGTGGAGGCGATAACCTCACCCTTCACACTGCGCTGCATGTCCGTGACTTCCTCAGGACGCTCGTCAACGAGAACGACCATCAGGTAGCACTCTGGGTTGTTCTTCGCGATTGCGTTCGCGATGTTCTGCAGAATTGTCGTCTTACCAGCCTTTGGAGGGGAGACGATCAGTGCACGCTGACCCTTACCAATCGGCATGACCAGGTCGATCACTCGCGTGGTCAGGATGTTTGGCTCTGTCTCCAGGCGCAGACGCTTATTCGGATACAGCGGGGTCAGCTTGTGGAATTGCTTGCGCTGCTTAGCGTCCTCTGGCGTCATGCCGTTCACGGAATCGACACGGACCAACTGGTTGTAGCGCTGGCGGTTGCGGCCAGAGCCATGCTGGTGACCCTGCCCGTTCGCGCGCACCTGACCGATGACCGCATCGCCGGAGCGCAACCCATTCGCCCGAACGAGGCGGTTGTTCACGTACACATCTGCGCTGCTCTGACGGTAACCAGTGGTGCGGATAAATGCAGCATTGTTGTCAATGACGTCGACGATGCCGGCTACTTCCTGCAGCTCTTCTGGTGGGATGTTCTGGT
Organism: Corynebacterium sp. CCUG 51687; assembly: GCF_024453995.1. Classification (NCBI taxonomy): domain Bacteria; kingdom Bacillati; phylum Actinomycetota; class Actinomycetes; order Mycobacteriales; family Corynebacteriaceae; genus Corynebacterium; species Corynebacterium sp. CCUG 51687. The sequence continues at coordinate 24,590 of NZ_JAGPYT010000004.1, forward strand.
TATCCTGCTGGTCACGGTTGTTGTCACGGCCGCGGCGTCCACGACGGCCGCGGCGTCCACGACGGCCTCCTCCGTCTTCGTCATGGTCGCGGTTGTTACGGCCGCCGCGGTCATTTCGTTGGTTGCGTCCGCGGCCGCCGTTGCCGTCGTTGTTGTTTTCAGACTTCTCGTCGGCCGAGCCGTTATCGTGCTTTTCGGGCTTATCGTTCTTCTCGTCGTTCGAGTGCTTCTGTTCTGCGTCGGCATCGTGGGACTCATGATTGTGTCGCGCACGGTTTCGGCGAGCACGGCGTGCCGCAGATCGGGACTCATAGCGCCCCTCGTGCTGCCCGGACTGCTGCTCTTTGCCCTTTTCCTCTTTGCCCGTCTTGTCGCCTTGTTCCTCACTATTTTCAGCGGGATCTGCGGCCTTGCGGGTGGCGCGGCGACGGTTGTCGCTGTGAGTTTCCTCTTCTACTGCCTTCGCAGGTTCTACTGCCTTCGCAGGAGCCTTTCCAGGCACGGTGCCAGTAGTAATTGCTTGGATAAGCTCGCCCTTCCGCAGACCGGAGACACCTTTGAGGCCTTTTTCTGCAGCAAGTTTGCGCAGTTCAGGAATCTTCAGCGCTTGAAGGTCAGTTCCTGCTGCGTTTCCCGTATCTGTCACGGATGTCCTTTCGTCACTTCGCCAGCAAAGAGAGTGAACACTGATTCGAAGCTTTCGTGTGCATTGTGTCGTTTCGTTCACTGTGCGCTGCAACTTCGTTAGCAGTAACTGAATTGCCTGCGCGCTCCCCCATGGTCAGTGAAAACCATGTAATAAAACTACGCCACTGCACGTAGATTGCCAAAAAGGGGAAGCGGATCGATGAGGTTGGCTGCGCAGCAAAGTTCGTGCGATGCGCATGATCCGCCTCGTATTGTATCGCATGATTGAATTGCGCGTGCTTAATTCGCGCTAAAGTAGTGCCCATGCTTTCAACGATGCAGGAAGTGCCGTTTTCCGTCGGTCGCATTTTGGAGTATGGGCGCACCGCTCACGCCTCGACGAAGTGTACGACGTGGGGGCCCACGGGCGCCGAAGAGTGCACGTTTGCGGACATTGGCGCGCGGGCCAGCGCTTTTGCCAACGCTGCGGAAAACCTGCTGGGCATTGACGGGGACCAGCGCGTGGCTACGTTCATGTTTAACTGCTCCGAGCATATTGAGGTGATGTTTGGTACCGCCGCGAAAGGCGCCGTCTTCACCCCACTGAATATTCAGTTGATGCCGGACCAGATTGCCTATGTGGTGAACCATTCAGAGGCGAAGGTCATTGTGGCTGATCCGCGGCTAGCTGAAAAGCTTGGCCGAGTGATGGAGATGTGCCCGCTGGTTGAGCACATTGTCTTTATTGGCGCTCTGCTCAGCGACGACGTCCTTGGGTTGTCGTTCGGAGCTGCCAAGGTGCATAGCTACGAGCAGCTTCTCGACGGCCAAGCAACACGGTACTCGTGGCCGGAACTGCCAGAAAACACTGCAGCCGCACTGGTGTATTCGACAGCCACGTCTGGCGCGCCAAAAGGCGTGGCGTATTCGCACCGTTCCCTTTGGCTCGAGGCGATGACGCTTCGCTCAACGGATTCACTAGCGATTACGCACGGCGAGTCTTTCCTGTGCTGCATCCCCATCTATCACGTGTTGAGCTGGGGCGTACCGTTTGCAGCGTACGTCACCGGCGCACCGATGGTGCTACCAGGTGCCGACGTTTCCGCACCGACGCTTGCAACGATTATTGCCTCGACGCACCCACGCGTGGCGCACGGTGTACCGACGCTGTGGATCCAGCTGATGGTGCACTATCTGCATACACCGCCTGAGCGCATGAGCTTGCAGGAGATCTTCGTCGGAGGCTCTCCTGCCCCGCCTGCACTGATCAAGGTGTGGGAGGAACGCTACGGTGTCGACGTCGTCCACGTGTGGGGCATGACGGAAACGTCTACTGTCGGCACGGTGGCACGCCCGCCATCAGGCGCTTCAGGCGAAGCTCGCCAGGCGTATCGTGTGTCCCAGGGACGGTTTGTGCCATGGCTGGAATACCGCGTGGTCAACGATGGAGAGGTGATGGCATCGACTGACCTTTCACAAGGCGAGATGCAGGTGCGAGGAAATTTGGTTGCCAACGGCTACTACCACTCGCCAACCCAAGAAAAGGGCGAGTTGGCCTCGACGTTCCGGGGCAAAGAGATTAATGACGCCCGTCACCACTTCACTGAAGACCGCTGGCTGCGCACTGGTGATGTCGGAACAGTCACCGCCGATGGCTACATGACGTTGTACGACCGTGCACGCGACGTTATCCGATCTGGTGGCGAATGGATCTATTCCGCGCAGGTGGAAAACCTCATCATGGAAGCCGAAGATGTCATCGAGTGCGCTGTGATTGGCTTCCCCGACCGCCAGTGGGGCGAGCGCCCACTGGCTATTACCGTGCTTTTGGACGATATCCCGCGCACCGCGGAAACAGCGGAGCGGTTGCGAAAGAACCTCGCCGATGTGTTACCAACATGGATGGCACCTGAGTATTGGACGTTCGTCGATGTGATCGACAAGACTTCGGTGGGCAAGTTTGACAAGAAGGACCTAAGGAAACACCTCGCCAAGGGCGACTATGAGATTATCGCGCTACCTGGCCCGGGTAACCGCGGAAGGAAGGCACAAACACCCGAGCAATAAATACGGGTTTTTCACTGCTAATTCTTGACCTGGCGTATTTCGTACTTATTATTGACAGCACTATGCCCATTCACCTTCCTCTTGCATCGCCGTTAGCGTCCCGCGCAGCTTCCGACGGTCCGCTCGCGCCAAACGCCAGCTTGGACCCAGGTGAGCAGCCCGCCCCGCGCACGCTCGACGATCGTTTTGGGCGTACGGCACGAGACCTCCGGGTCAGCCTTACCGACCGCTGCAACCTGCGTTGCACGTACTGCATGCCTGCAGAGGGCCTTGAATGGATGCCAACTGAAGAGGCACTCACCGACGAGGAGACTATCCGGCTGATCCGCCTGGCTGTGGAGCACCTCGGCATCCGCCAGGTGCGTTTCACAGGGGGCGAGCCACTCCTGCGGCGCTCGTTGGAACGCATCATCAGTGAGACGAAGACCATGCGCACCGACGAGGGCGTCGCACCCTCAACTGCGGTCACGACGAATGCCCTGGGCCTTGCGCGCCGGGCGCAGGGGCTTGCCGACGCCGGCCTCGACAGAGTGAATGTGTCGCTCGATACCACGGATCGGGAGCTTTACGCGCAGCTCACCCGCAGAGACCGCATTGACGACGTGTTTGCGGGCATCGACGCAGCAGTGGAAGCAGGCCTTCAGCCGGTGAAGGTCAACGCGGTAGTGATGCCGGGCATCAACGAAGACGGTGTCACAGACCTCGTGCGCTTTGCGCTGGAACGCGGGCTGCAGCTGCGCTTTATCGAACAAATGCCGCTGGGCCCACGCGAGCAGTGGAAGCGCACCGACATGGTGACGGCGCATGACTTGGTTGAGCGTCTCCGCCACGATTTCACGCTTACACCTGCCGTCGAGCCACGGGGTTCTGCACCCGCTGCCCTATGGGATGTCACAGACGGTACTCGCAGCGGCAAGCTTGGGATTATCGCGTCTGTGACACACCCTTTCTGTGGCGCCTGCGACCGAACCCGCCTCACGACTGACGGCTCCATCCGGTCCTGCCTGTTCTCGAAAGCGGCCGACGAGGTCTCGCTTCGCGACGTCATGCGTGGGGGTGCCTCCGACGCGGAGCTCGCGGACCTCTGGTCGAAAGCCATGTGGCTGAAGAAGCCCGGACACGGCATTGATGACGAGGGCTTCCTGCAGCCGGAGCGCCTCATGAGTGAAATCGGTGGTTAAGAACTAATGAACACTCTCCCTTCGGTCAACGAACATTTGGCCCGTGTCCTGGCTGCGGCGCGGCCCCGTATTAAGCGCGACGTCCCATTAGGTGACTGCGTAGGCCAGGTACTCGCAGCCGACGTCGTGGCACGGTTCCCAGTGCCACCTTTTTCAAACTCGGCGGTCGACGGCTTCATAGCCCACGAGTCGGATCTATTCGGTGACGGGCCGTGGGTACTGCCTGTAGCTGGTGAGATCCCGGCCGGACATGACGCAATCGATTGTCCAGCTGGCCACGCAGTCCGAATCATGACTGGCGCACCGATGCCGCAACAGGACGGTCTTCATGTCGTCCCCGTCGAGCAGACGAATATCCCTCGAGGCCCTCATCCGCTGCCTAACGAGGTACAGATTAAGACCGCAGACCTTGGGCGGTCGCATATTCGCCATGCGGGTGAAAACGTTGGTATCGGCGACGTAGTTGCACGCAAAGGGACCCGGATTGATGCAGGTACGCTCGCAGCGCTTGTCGCGACTGGTGTGCCCACAGTGGATGTGTTCGAGCGCCCGACTGTCGCGGTGGTCTCTACCGGCGACGAACTCGTCGCTTGGCCCGGCGACATTCACGGCGCACAGATCCCAGATTCAAACCTGCCAATGGTGGCAACGTTGCTGCGCGAAAGCGGCTACGCCAATGTGGTCACGATGCACGCTGATGACGACACACAATCGACAGCAGCCTTGCTGCAGCGGGCCGCGGCGCGAGCGGACATCGTGGTCACCACAGGCGGCGTCAGCGCGGGCGCCTACGACGTGGTCCGCGCCATCACGGAGTCCTCACCAGACATGTGGTTCGGCCACGTAGCCCAGCGCCCAGGAAGCCCGCAGGGCGTGGGCCGTTGGTCCGGCACTGCGTTCATCTGTCTACCAGGCAACCCCGTTGCTGCATTTGTCTCGTGCGCGTTGTACGCGATCCCGCTGCTGCGCGCGAGCGCTGGGGACAACACGCGCTGCACCGTGGACGAACGCGCTACGGTGATGGCGGACGTCGATACGCGCTTCCCTGCTCCACGTGCTGAGCGGCATGTCTTCGTGCCTGTACACCTTCACACCGAACGTGGAGCCGTGCGCGCTGAAGCCTACGCTGGCGGACACGGTGGCTCTGGATTTGTGGCTTCCCTGCCTGCGGTCGATGGGATCGCTGTCCTTGACCCCGGAACCGACGCCCCTGCCCGTGTCCCAGTGATGCTGTTTTAGAAATAGAAAGACGTAACATGAAATTCACTCATCTCGATGCTGCTGGCCAGGCCTACATGGTCGATGTCACGGAGAAGCAACCAACGGTCCGGAATGCGACTGCGCAAGGCGAGGTCGCTTGCTCCCCTGAGGTGATGCAGGCGTTGCGCGAAGGCACTGTGCCGAAGGGCGACGTGTTAGCGGTTGCTCGTGTCGCAGGCATTTCGGCTGCGAAGCGCGTGCCAGATCTCCTCCCTCTTGCGCACACGATTGGAGTGCACGGCTGCGTTGTCGACGTCGAACTTCGCGATGACCACGTGTTTATCGAGGCCACGGTGCGCACCGCCGACCGGACGGGCGTCGAAATGGAAGCACTCACCGCGGTCAGCGTTGCGGCGCTTGCCATCGTCGACATGGTCAAAGGCGTTGACCGGTCCGCATTTGTACGCCGCATGGGAATCGTCGCGAAGTCTGGCGGTCGCTCCGGTGACTGGTCACGGGAACTCCCCGAGGCGTAGCGTGCGAGACGAGTGGGAGGATGTCGGCGTCGTTGTACTCGCCGGGGGGCGATCCACACGGATGGGCGCTGATAAGGCGCAGGTGAAAGTCAACGGCACCCGTCTCGTTGACGCGGTGTGCTCTCTCATCCCGGATGGGGTGCCGCGCATCGTGGTGAGCCCACGGCCGCTCGGAGTGCCCACGGTGAGTGAGGATCCACCGTTCGGGGGTCCCGTCGCGGGGATTGCTGCGGGGCTCTCGCGTATCGACGCCCCCTTCGTCGCCGTCGTCTCCGTCGACGCACCGCGCTCCCCTGAGCTGCTCCCTCTCCTTGCACAGCGCGTCCGCGACGGCGCCGACGTTGCGGTCATTGAAGCGGTTGACGGCTACCTGCAACCGCTGTGCGCGGTGTGGAACCGCACCTCTTTGGTAGCGGCGCTCGATACTGCTGGAACGCGCGACATTCCCGCAAAGCGACTCCTCGACGCAGTGAAATCCGTGGCGCGCGTCCAGGGCACAGGTGCTGAGCGCGACTACGATACACGCGAGGAACTCCACACACTCGGGGACGTCACGTTCCCTTCCGCCGAGTAGCTTCTCCTTAGCGAACCCATTCAGTCAGACTCGGCCAGAGTGCGAGGATCACGCCGAGGGTGTCACGCACTCCGCCCCGTGAGCTCGGGGTATTTACGATGAGGCTCGCGCCGGGTTCACGCGACGTAAGTCCAATTACGCCCCGACACAGCCCAGCACGTGGGGAGTGCTCCAGGCCCGCGATGAGGACTTGCGTTTCGATGCCGTGGAGCCGCGTGCTGATGAACTCCTCGGTGACCTCGGGAGTGAGGTTGCGTGGTCCGAGCCCGGTCCCTCCACAAGTGAGGATGAGTGAATTTCCGCCTTCCACCGCTTGTGCCATTGCATTGCGGAGCGCTTCGTCGCCTTCTGGAATAATCACGGGTTGTGCGACCTGAAATCCAGCTTCAGTGAGCAACCGACTAGCTTCGGGGGACGCTTTGTCTTTTCGCTCACCCCCAAAAACCCGGTCAGAAACGACGATAACTACCGCTGTAGGGGCCGTAGTTGATTCCATGAAGTGTTCCTTCCCTGCACAAACACCAGCATCTGTACAAATCACCGAATTACGACACACACATGTTGCGTAATTATACACGGCTTTTGTCGTGGATAAGTTGATAGTAGCAGTTCAATGCCACTATCCTTAAACGTAGTTGCGGGTTTTTCGAATACTTTTATTTACCCGGAGCACATAGACCTTTATCGCATTTTTGAAGAGGAATTCACTCCATGTCCAAGCTCGACACCTCCCAACGGGTACTCACCGGTTGGGATACTGAAGATCCAGAAAAGTGGGACGCCGGAATCGCATGGCGCACACTTTGGATCACCACAATTTCGATGTTCTTCGGGTTCGTCACCTGGTACATCGTTGCGGCGGTCGCGCCGCGCCTCAATGAGATCGGGTTCGACCTCACTGCTGCACAGCTTTACTGGCTTACTGCAGTCCCAGGACTGGCGGCTGGTATCTTCCGCCTGATTTGGATGTTCTTGCCACCAGTTCTTGGTACCCGAAAGCTCATTACGCTTTCGACAGCACTCTTCCTCATCCCACTGGTCGGCTGGTATTTTGCGGTCCAGAATCCTGAGACTTCATTCGCGACGCTCATGATCCTGTCCTTTATGACAGGTATCGGCAGCGGTATCTTCTCAGGCTTTATGCCGTCGACGGGGTACTTCTTCCCGAAGGCAAAGTCCGGTACGGCGCTCGGCCTCCAGGCAGGCCTGGGCAACCTCGGCATGTCGTTCGTGCTGCTGCTGGCACCTTGGCTCATCGGCATCACGATGATCGGCACGATCGAGGCTTCGGATGGTTCAGGTACCGCGATCAACGTGCATAACGTTCCGGCCTTCTTCGTCCCTTGGGTCATCATCATGGTCATCGTGTCCTGGCTGATGCTGAAGGACGTTCCGGTGAAGGCAAACTTCCGCCAGCAGATCGATATTTTCGGAAACAAGAACACTTGGATCCTCACCATCATTTACGTGATGACGTTCGGCGCCGTCGCCGGATTCGGCGCTCAGCTCGCACTGTTGATGAAGAACTCCTTCGGCGACAACGCGACGAAGCTGCTCGGTTGGGCATTCATGTACGCCCTGCTCGGGGCCCTGGTTCGCGCTCTGTGGGGCCCACTGTGCGACAAGTACGGCGGTGCAATCTGGACGTTCGTTGCTGGTGTTGGCATGACGGTCACCACTGCAATTGCCGCAATTTTCCTTGCTCGTGGTGGTGACGCCGCGGCACCGTTCTTCTACACCATGCTGGCCATGTCTGTCTTCGCTGGCATCGGCAACGCTGGCACATTCAAGCAGATGCCAATGATTCTGCCGAAGCGCCAGGCAGGCGGTGTTATCGGGTTCACCGGCGCGATCGCAGCATTCGGGCCGTTCATCGTTGGTGTGCTGCTCACGCTGATGAGTGCGCCCACGTTCTTCTGGGGCTGCGTAGTCTACTTCACCTTCGCTACGGCACTCGCATGGATCTACTACGCCCGCCCGAACGCACCGTTCCCTGGCTAACAGCCATTTCATTCACGACCCCGTTTTCTCACTTTCATTCAAGGAGATTGTGAACCATGACTGATGCGACACAGTCCAACCCGCTGTTTAAACTTGGTGGGTTCGTTCGCAAAGGCGACGTCACGCCTTCCGGCCAGCAGATTTTCCTCGAAGGTGGCCGCCAAGCCGACGTGTTCTACCGCAACCGTTGGTCCTTCGACAAGATGGTGCGCTCCACACACGGTGTGAACTGCACCGGTTCCTGTTCCTGGAAGGTCTACGTCAAAGATGGCGTCATCACCTGGGAATCCCAGGCCGTTGACTACCCCACCACTGGCCCTGACTTCCCAGAGTACGAACCTCGAGGGTGCCCGCGTGGCGCATCCTTTTCCTGGTACACCTACTCGCCTACGCGCATCCGCTACCCGTACGTGCGCAGCGCATTGCTGGAGATGTACCGCCACGAAAAGAAGCAGCACGACGGCGACCCGGTACTCGCCTGGCGTGCGATCCAGGAAGACCCAGTCAAGCGTCGCGCTTACGTCGGTGCCCGCGGCAAGGGCGGTCTGGTGCGCGTTGCTTACGAAGAAGCCGTCGAGATCGCCGCTGCAGCACACGTTTACACCATCAAGCATTGGGGCCCGGACCGCATTGCAGGTTTCACGGTGATTCCTGCGATGAGCCAGGTCTCCTACTCTGCCGGTACCCGTTTCTTGGGGCTCATCGGCGGCGCGATGCTGTCCTTCTACGACTGGTATGCGGACCTCCCGCCTGCCTCCCCGCAGACGTTCGGCGACCAGACGGATGTGCCGGAATCCGGCGACTGGTTCAACTCCTCTTACCTGATGATGTGGGGCTCCAACATCCCGGTGACCCGTACCCCGGACTCCCACTTCATGACCGAGGTGCGCTACAAGGGCACCAAGATCGTTGTGGTCTCCCCGGACTACAACGATGCCGCGAAGTTCGCCGATGAGTGGATGCGCATGTCGCCAGGTACCGACGGCGCACTCGCCTTCGCAATGGGCCACGTCATTTTGAGTAAGTTCCACGTTGCACAGCGACCGCAGTACTTCATGGACTACATGCTCAAGTACACTGATGCACCGTTCCTGGTGGAGCTCGATCAGCTCAAGGACGGCACGTTCGCTCCCGGAAAGTTCCTTACTGCAGACAAGCTTGAGGACGCCACACTAGCCAACAGCGATAACGCACAATACCGCCTGCTCAACATTGAAGCAGACGGCACTGTTGTCGATCCAGGTGGCACCATCGCGGACCACTACAAGACCGAACCCGGCAAGTGGAACCTGCGCCATGACAACGCCAACCCGGTGATGTCCATGGCGGATACCAACTCCTACGGCACCGCCGAGGTGTGCTTCCCACGCTTCGACATGGATGCTTCGCGTGAGGCATTGGACTCGGATGGTCCTATCGGCGCTGGCGTATACCGTCGCGGTGTCCCAGTCCGTGAGATTGCTGGCCGCACCGTCACCACCGTGTACGACATCATGCTTGCGCACTACGGCGTGAACCGCCCGACGCTGCAGCTGCCAGGCTCCTGGCCGGCTGACTTTAACGACGCCTCCGAGGTCGGCACCCCTGCTTGGGCCGAGGAGTTATCCAATGTTCCAGTTGCGCAGATCGAACGCATCGCCACCGAGTTTGCGCAGAACGCACTGGACTCGAAGGGCCGCTCCCAAATCATCATGGGCGCAGGCGTGAACCACTACGTCCACGCGGATTCCATCTATCGCACCTTCCTCGCACTGACTTCTATGTGTGGCACCCAGGGTGTCAACGGTGGTGGTTGGGCGCACTACGTGGGCCAAGAGAAGCTGCGTCCGCAGTCGGGCTGGAGTCAGTACGCGTTCGCAAATGACTGGAACCGTCCACCGCGTCACATGATCACCACCGGGTTCTACTACCTGACTACCTCCCAGTGGCGCTACGACAACTCGAAGGCCTCAAGGATGGCCTCGCCTCTGGCGCGTAAGGGTGCGTCGGAAGATAAGTTCTTGTCGGAGACGCTGGTCGAGGCCATGAAGCGTGGTTGGATGCCGTCGTACCCGCAGTTCAACCGCAACCCACTGCTGCTCGCTGAGCAAGCCAAGGAGGCGGGCATGGATGTGAAGGACTACATCGTCGACCAGCTCGAGTCGGGTCAGATGGAGTTCGCTGCTGAGGATCCGGATGCCCCGGAGAACTGGCCTCGCATCCTGCTGAACTGGCGCACGAACCTGATGGGATCGTCGGCGAAGGGCACCGAGTACTTCCTGCGCCACATGTTGGGCGTTGATTCGGATGTCTCCGCGGAGGAGCTGGCCGAGGGTGAGCGCCCGAAGTCGATTCGCTGGCGCGACGAGGCACCGATGGGCAAGCTCGATCTGATGATGACTACGGACTTCCGTAACACCTCAACCACCCTGGTGTCAGACATCGTCTTCCCTGCGGCTACCTGGTACGAGAAGAACGACTTGTCCACGACGGACATGCACCCGTTCATCCACACCTTTAACGCTGCGATCAACCCGCCGTGGGAGGCTCGAAGCGACTGGGAGATCTTCCGCGATATGTCCGACGCTGTTTCCCGCATGGCCGGCAAGTGGCTGGGAGTGCAGACGGACGTCGTCACTGCGCCTATCTCTCACGACGCTCCGGATGAGATCAACCCGAACATGGCAAACGGCGTGGTGCCCGATGTCAAGGAAGTCGGCATGGTTCCGGGCCAAACGATGGCAAAGTTGGTTCCAGTTGAGCGTGATTACACCAAGATCTTCGAGAAGTGGATGTCTTTCGGCCCACTGACCGAGAAGGCTGGCACGAATGTACACGGCACGCCGTTTAACGTCGAAAAGCAGGTTGGTGAGCTCTTCGGCATGAACGGCGTCGCTGAAACTGCCTCTGCGGGTGACCGGCCTGCACTGAACTCCGCCGTGAAGGCAGCACAGGCGATCCTTCACCTTTCGGGTGTGTCCAACGGTGAGGTTGCGCGCAACGGCTTCGAGAATCTGGGCAAGATGCTCGGCTCGGACACAAGCGAGTTCTGGGAAGGCACCGAGGACGCCCAGATCGTCTGGGACAAGGTCAAGGAACGCCCGCAAGAAGTCATTACCTCTCCTGAGTGGTCCGGCAACAAGCGTGATGGACGCCGCTACACCGCGTTCTCCCTGAACCTGGCGATGGATAAGCCTTGGAACACGCTCTCCGGTCGTATGCACTACTTCATCGACCACGACTGGTTCATCGACTACGGCGAGCAGCTTCCTGTGTTCAAGCCACCGCTTGACCGCATGCGTCTCAACGGCGAGACTCGCCCAGGCGAGGTCCTCAAGGGTGAGGACGGCAACCCGGAGATCACGGTGCGCTACCTCACCCCACACAACAAGTGGTCGATCCACTCCCAGTACTTCGACAACCTCCACGTCCTCTCCATCTCCCGCGGTGGGCAGGTTGTGTGGATGTCTGACACGGATGCACAGAAGATCGGTGTCAAGGACAATGAGTGGGTTGAGCTCTACAACCGCAACGGCGTTGTCTCGGCGCGTGCTGTGGTCACCCACCGTATTCCGGAGGGAACGGTCATCATGAACCACGCGCAGGAACGCACAGTGGGCACACCGCTGAACGAGCGCTCCGGCCGACGTGGCGGCACGCACAACTCGCTGACCCGCATCACCATTAAGCCACTGCATGTGGCTGGTGGCTACGGTCACTTGACTTACGGATTCAACTACATTGGCCCAACCGGCAACAACCGCGACGAGGTTACCCGCATCCGTCGTCGCTCCCAGGAGGTGCAGTACTAATGCGAGTAATGGCGCAAATTGCCATGGTCATGAACCTGGATAAGTGCATCGGATGCCATACGTGTTCGGTGACCTGTAAGCAGGCATGGACCAACCGTGAAGGCACAGAGTACATCTGGTTCAACAACGTTGAAACCCGTCCCGGCGTGGGCTACCCGCGCTCGTGGGAGGATCAAGACAAGTGGAAGGGCGGCTGGAAGCTTGACGGCAGCGGCAAGCTCAAGCCACGTCAGGGTGGGCGTATCAAGCGCCTGGCTACCATCTTCCACAACCCGAACATGCCGACGATCGAGGACTACTACGAGCCGTGGACCTATGAGTACGAGAAGCTCATTAGCGCCCCGGCTGGGCAGAAGACGCAGCCGACTGCGCGTCCGAAGTCGCAGATCACCGGCAAGCCAATCGACACAATCTCCTGGTCTTCGAACTGGGATGACAACCTTGGTGGCTCAACTGCGACCATGGACGAGGACCGCGTCCTGGAGAAGATGAACCTGGAGGTCAAGAAGGAAATTGAAGAGTCCTTCATGTTCTACCTTCCGCGCATCTGCGAGCACTGCCTGAACCCAACGTGTGTGTCTTCCTGCCCGTCGGGCGCGATGTACAAGCGCACGGAGGACGGCATCGTCCTGGTCGACCAGGACAGCTGCCGTGGCTGGCGCATGTGCGTCTCGGGCTGCCCTTACAAGAAGGTGTACTTCAACCACAAGACAGGCAAGGCCGAAAAGTGTACGTTGTGCTACCCGCGTATTGAGGTTGGCCAGCCGACGGTGTGCTCGGAAACCTGCGTGGGCCGCCTGCGCTACCTTGGTGTGCTGCTCTACGACGCGGACCGTGTTGCCGAAGCGGCGTCGACACCCGATGAGAAGGATCTGTTTGAGGCACAGAAGTCGCTCTTCCTCGATCCACGCGACCCTGAGGTCGTCCGGGCTGCGACCGAAGAGGGCATCCCTCACTCTTGGATCGAGGCTGCGCAGAACTCCCCGATCTACGATCTGATTTTCACGTACGGTGTGGCGCTGCCGCTACATCCAGAGTTCCGCACGCTGCCGATGGTGTGGTACATCCCGTCGCTGTCACCGATCGTCGATCAGGTGACCAAGACTGGTGCTGACGGCGAAGACCACAAGGTACTGCTCAGCGCGATCTCCAACATGCGTATCCCGCTCGAGTACCAGGCTGGCCTGTTCACTGCAGGTGACACCGTCCCAGTCGAGCTTTCGCTGCGTAGGCTCGCCGCGATGCGTTCCTACATGCGCGACATCAACCTAGGCCAGCCGACGAACGAGGCGATTGCGAGCGCAGTCGGTATGACTGGCAAAGACCTGGAAGCGATGTATCGCCTGCTGGCGATCGCCAAGTATGACGACCGCTATGTCATCCCGACCACCTCGCCGGAGACCCCGCGTGGTGTTGCCTCGCTGGATCCGTTTGGTGGCGTCGACCCTGCCAGTGGTGACCTGATGGCCAACCTGGGCATGGGTGCGCCGAGCGCCTGCCACGAAGAGGCCGACAACGCGCAGCCTGGCAAGGTGTCCCTCATGTCGTGGACCGGCGACCGTCCTGACGCGATGTTCCCCACCGCGTTGAAGACTCGCGAGCCGAAGACTGCAAGCGAGAACTACCGCCATGCTGCTCCGGAAGCATCGACTCCAACGCCGAACCCGGTTGAGGAAGGACCGAGTGCTGACGGCAACGTCGCGCGACGCGAGGGTGAGCAGTAATGAGCACCCGAACCCAAATCGGGGTTGTACCCGAGGAACTAGTGGCACCAGTGGCGTGTGATACGCAGCAGCGTCAGATCGCAGCGATGGCGCTCAGCCTCACGTTGCGGTACCCAGAAGAGGAGTTCTTCTCCACGTTGGAGACCATCGAGGAACAGCTCGGGCTGCTTCCAGGCCCTATTGCTGCGGAAATCGCGGAGTTCATCGGCAGGGCACGTATCCTCGGACTCCTGCCGCTCCAGGAGCACTACGTCGAGACCTTCGACCAGCGGCGTCGCTGCGCGCTGCACCTCTCCTACTATTCGGTTGGTGATACCCGCCAGCGCGGTGCCGCGATCTTGGCGTTTCGTCAACAGTTGGAAGGTCTAGGGATGGAAGAGATCTCGGAGGAGCTGCCGGACCACCTTTGCGTCGTCCTGGAAGCGCTTGCGTTCGCTGACTCCGACTCCCAACAGCACGCGTTAGAGATGATTGCCGCGCACCGAGACGGCCTCGAGGTGCTGCGTCACGCTCTGGTCGGACTGGGTAGCCCGTACGCTCACTTGCTCACGGCTGTGTGCATGTTGCTGCCCAGCATTGACGAGGAAACTATCGCTCGCTACATCAACCTGATTCGCCAGGGCCCTCCTGCGGAGATGGTCGGTATTGAAACTACTCCCCTGCCGTTTCCAACGGCTTCTCCCAACCACAGTTAAAGGACTGAACTCACTATGACTGGTATTGAAGAATTCCTGTGGGTGGCCTTTCCCTGGTTGGCCATCGCTGCGTTTGTCATCGGCATTATCTGGCGCTGGCGTTATGACCAGATGGGCTGGACTACCCACTCGTCGCAGATTTACGAATCGAAGTTGCTGCGGCTTTCCTCGCCACTGTTCCACTGGGGCATGGTCTTCGTGGTCATTGGCCACCTAATGGGCCTGGCGATTCCTAAGTCCTGGACCCGAGGCATGGGTATCAACGACCACGCATACCACCTCATCGCAACGATTCCTGGCACGATTGCGGGTATCGCCGTGGTGTTGGGGTTGCTCGGCTTGCTCTACCGTCGTGTGGTCAACCGTTCGGTGTTCTTATCGACGGCCACCTCCGACAAGTTCATGTATGTGTTCTTGACAATCGCGATCTGCTCCGGCTTTATCGCGACTGTCTCGACGCAGGTCTTCGGTGTGCCCGGCGGATACGATTACCGCGAAACGATTTCGCCGTGGCTGCGCCAGCTGCTGATTTTCAACCCGATGCCGGACCTGATGGTGCAGGCTCCGTGGCAGTTTAAGGTCCACGTGCTTGCTGGCTTCACATTGATTGCATGTTGGCCATTCACCCGCCTCGTCCACGCATTTTCTGCACCGGTGGGTTACTCCACTAGGCCGTACGTGGTTTACCGCTCGCGCGGTGAAGAGGTCCAGGGCCGCCGCTCTGAGGCCCAGTGGGAGCCGATCCGCTCGAACGGACGTCAATTGAAGCGTTAGTGCTTCAACCCGCTCGCCAGTGCTGCCCCCGGAGCTCTTCTTCCGGGGGCATTCTTCGTGTCTACCCCTTTTTTAAGATAATTTATATTCATATTCAAACCAGTACTCGAAGGAGTTCTCATGCGCTCTACTCGCCTTGCCACATTGTTCGTGGCTGCCCTGGCCGCGACCGGTCTGACCGCCTGCGCCGGTGGCACCGATTCCGAAAGCGCCGCCTCAAAAGCACCGACCGCTGAGGCACCCAGCGACCTCATCGTGATGGGCGCGGCTTCCACGCGCGTACTCAACGAGGACCTTTCGGAAATGTCGGAGAGCAACCTCGAGTTCGTCAACGCCGGCTCCTCTGACCTGGTGCAGCAACTGAAGGAGGGCGCACCTGGTGACGTGTTGATCACAGCTGACCAGAAGAATATGGACAAAGCTGTCGAGGCGGGCGTCGCAAAGGATCCGAAAGTCGTGGCGACGAACTCGATGGTGCTCGTGGTGCCGAAGGGCAACCCAGCGGGCATCAAGAGCGTCGAGGATGTCCAAAAAGAGGATGTGAACCTGGTTGTGTGTGATGCGCAGGTCCCATGTGGCTCGGTGACCAACGAGCTTGTCGCGGCGAACAATCTCACCATCAACCCTGTATCTCTGGAACACAGCGTCTCCGACACCCTGGGCAAGGTTGTCTCCGGCGAGGCCGACGCTGGCTTCGTGTACCGCACCGACGCTGCTACAGCTGGTGATGGCGTTGAGGTTCTCAATATCCCTCACGCTAATGAGAAGCCGAACTCCCTCGTCGCCGCTGTAACCACCAACACCACCGACGAGGCTGCCGCGCAGAATCTCTTCGAACTGCTTGCAAGCCCAGAAATGGCCGTGGTGTGGGAGAAGTACGGCTTCACCCCTGCTGCGCAACAGTAACCACCGGGTAGAGTCCGTATTCATGCAGCAATCAACGCTTCGCCAGGCCCCACGCCAGACACCAATGTTGGTGTGGGGCCTGGCGCTTCTTGCACTCGCCGCCATTGTGCTGCCGATCCTGGCGCTTGGTGCACGTGTGCCATGGGACCAGCTCGGTGAGATCCTTGCCTCCGCATCGACACAGCAGTTGCTCCGCGTCACGCTGCGCTCCGCTGTCCTGGCGTGCGTCATCACACTCCTGCTGGGCACACCGCTTGCGCTATGGATGCAACACTTGCGACGAGGTGCAGGCCTTGCGCGAGTACTCGTGCTACTTCCGCTAGCGATGCCGCCGGTCGTCGGTGGTTTAGCGCTCAGCGCGTTTCTCGGACGCCGAGGCTTAGCTGCGCCGCTGTTGGACGCGCTGCATATTCAGTTCGCGTTCGCGTTTCCGGGTGTCGTCGCTGCACATGTGTTCATTGCGCTGCCGTTCGTTGTCATCACACTTGACGCGGCGCTGCGGCAACTCGATCCGGAGATTACATACTCGGCCGCAGGCGTGGGGCTGAGCCCCTCGACGATTACTCGCAAGATAATCCTGCCTGCAATCGCGCCCTCACTCGTCTCTGCGGCCGGGCTGGCGTTTGCGCGCTCGCTCGGCGAGTTCGGCACCACGTTGACCTTCGCCGGCTCTATGCCTGGCACAACGCGCACCATGCCGTTGGGCATCTATATTGCCCGCGAAGTAGATCAGGACGTCGCGTATGGGCTATCAGCCATCCTCATCGCACTGGCGGTGCTCACACTTGCCGCATCGACGCTGCCGACGGTCTTCCTCTCGCGTACGCGCTCCCGTGAAGTCGCTCGCGCCACCCACGAGGTGGACACGGAACGGCTGCGCCTACTGACGAGCCCCGAAGACGGGGGCGTGCCCGTCGTCATCGGTGAGACAACGTTCCCTGCGAACGCCACGACGGCGCTCATTGGCTTGAACGGCTCGGGGAAGACCACTCTGGTAGACAGAATTGCAGGGCGCCTCGGCGGTTTGCGCACCTTGATCGGCGACCGCGTGGTTGATGCGGGCACGTCGTCGAGCAAGCTTGTCCCGGCGCACAAACGCGGAGTTGTGTTGCTTACCCAGAACCCCGGTCTGCCACCTACGTCGACCCCACTGAAGGCTGTCGCGATGGTCACTGGCAGCAAACAGCGCGCACTTGAGCTGCTGACCTCAGCGGGGCTGCGCGACCTTGTCGACGTCCCCGTCCGCGCCCTCTCTGGCGGTCAAGCATCACAGGTGTCGCTAGTACGAGCGCTCGCACCGCGCCCCCGCGTGCTAATTCTTGACGAGCCACTCGCTGCGATCGACGTGAACTCTGCGCATCACTGGCGCCAGGTACTGCGGGCTACGGCACACGACCGCACCACGATCGTGATTACGCACAACCCATTGGACGTGGCCAACCTTGCGGAATACGTCGCGGTAATGGACCGAGGCAACGTCATCAGCCTGCGGCCGACGGCCGAGGAGCTCAAAGTTCCGGCGACACAGTTTTCTGCACGGCTCGCTGGTGTGAACTGGTTGCCCGCTAGCGTGAACTGGATTCCAGCGCACATGGTGGGTGCCGCGCACCAAGGTTCCGTTGCGCGCGTGGCAACCACAGTCGGTGAGCTCACCGGTGTCGCCTCAGAGCAGTGCGAGCAGCATGAGCATGCCGTCGCAGTCTTCGCGCCGCAGGACGTCTCGCTGCACGTCCCAGCCGGAGCAGCGCCGGGAGGTTACAACTCACTGGAGGCCACCGTGGCCACAATCGATGTCAGTACCTCAGGTGGCCTCACTGTGGAGCTCGACGTCCACGGTGCGGTTGTGGCGCTCCCGGTCCAGCGTCAGGAGGCACTCGATGCGGGCATTGAGCCCGGCGCATCTGTAACGTGCTACGTCAAAACGGATGACATCGCCATCTACCCAAAGCCGACGGATTAGCCCCCGGCGAACGGTGGCATGACATCAACGCGCTCAGCGGACTCGAGCGAGTCAGTCTGCCGGGCGCGTTTTCCGTCGATCAGGAAGGTGCAGCGCGCCAGGATGTCTGCGAGCGTTTGGCCTGCGTCGGTGGTGCCGTTGTGGCGCGAAGCGGCGTCGGTAAGCAGTTCCTGCAGTGTGGCAAAGTTCCCAACTTCTTCCTGTGCGACGCCTGTGGCCGCGCGTGCGGCGGCAAAGTAGTGAATTTGCATGTCGTCCATGGTAGCGAACTGGTGGTGGCGCGTAGAGTAGGCGCCATGACACGAACTACTGAGGAGCACCTGAGTGCGGTGCGCGAGGCCGTCGGCCCTCGGCTTTCGGAGCGCATCAGCGTCGTTGAAGCTGGCAAGCAGCAGCGTGTGCTCGCGGCCGATGTTGTTGCCGTACGCGAGCAACCGACCTTCGACAACTCGCAAATGGACGGGTACGCGTTGACACAGGTGGAAGCGCACACGGCGACGATCGGCCCGACGATTGCCGCAGGCACTGACCCCGACGAACTGTATCCAGAAGGCCTGCAGGGCGTTGTGGCGCCGATCATGACCGGCGCGAAGCTTCCTCGTGGCACGGTAGCAGTCGTCCCAGTTGAGCGTTGCACCCCGCCGACGTTCGGGGCAACTGGTGAACCTGTCAAGATCCCTGAGGTCAAGCGTGGTCAGTTCATGCGCCTTGCGGGCAGCGATATCCAGCCCGGGGCTTACATTGCGCATCGCGGTGATGGGGTGACACCGGCGCTTGTTGGCGCCGCGATCAGCCAGGGAATCGAGACCGTTGAGGTCGAGCGCACTGCGCGCATCTTAGTGATCACGGGTGGCGCTGAGGTCTCCCCGAGCGACCAGGCCACAGGCCCCGCGACAATTCCGGACTCGAACGGTCCGATGCTTGAGGCGCTAGCCGCTCGCCACGGCATCGACGTGGCAGCACGTCTCTTGACCAATGATGACCCGAAACTGCTCCGGCAGAAAGTTGCAGCGGCAATCGAGGAGCACCAACCCGATGCGATTGTGACTTCGGGTGGGATTAGCCACGGCAAGTTCGAGGTCATCCGTCAGGTGTTTACGGATGGCTGGTACGGACATGTCGCTCAACAGCCCGGCGGGCCACAAGGCATCTCTGCGTTTCACGGTGTGCCTGTACTGAGCCTGCCAGGCAACCCGATCTCCACCATCGTGTCATTCGTCCTCTACGTCGCACCAGTGTTGGGTCGCGCGCCAGCTCCTGTACGCGTAGCTATAGATACAGATGTCGTTGGAATCGCCGGCAAGGATCAGTTCCTGCGCGGTGAAATTCGAGAGGGCCTTGTGCATCCGTACCACGGTACAAGCTCGCACCTGCTTACCCAGGGTGCCACCGCGACCTGCCTGATCCGCATTCCCGCCGCGGCTACGGTTCCCGCGGGTACACCAGTCATGGTCTATCCGCTGTAGATTGTGCCTATGAATACCAATCAACGTACTGCACGGGTTATCGTGGCTTCTACGCGAGCAGCCGCTGGTGTCTACGAGGACAAGTCAGGTCCGATCGCGGTCAGGTTCCTGCGGGAAGCGGGGTTCGACACCCCAGACGCCACCATCGTGGCCGATGCCGACCTTTCGGATGCGGTCCAGGAGGCACTCGGTGCTTCCCCGTCGGTACTGCTGACCTCGGGCGGAACCGGCATTACACCGGATGACCAAACGGTTGATATTGTGGAGCCTCTGTTGGACCGGCAGCTGCCAGGTATCGTGCACGCGTTCTGGGCCTATGGGCAGCAGCAAGTCGCAACGGCAGTGCTGTCGCGTGCTGTCGCCGGAGTGGCGGGTCGCACGTTTGTCATGACACTGCCAGGTTCACGCGGCGGGGTGAAGGACGGGTGTGCCGTGCTCGCTCCCCTGCTCGACCACATCACTGCACTCATAGAAGGATCACATGAGCACTAGTTCACAACCAAGCTCTACTTCGGACCCACAGTTCGTCGCCGAGCAGGTCAATACCGTCATCGACGCACGCATTACCGAAACGCCGCTTGAGCAGTTCGCTGCGGATGCGGCCACGGCTACAATGACGCGCTCCATGGGTGCGCTCGTCCGCTTTGAGGGCGTTGTCCGCGACCACGACGGCGGGCAGGCAGTGCGTTCGCTGACGTACGAATCGCACCCCAGCGCCCAAGACGAGCTCCGCGCAATTGTCGAAGACATCGCCCAACAACACCCGGTGCGAATCTGGGCCGCCCACCGAGTCGGCTCCGTGCCGATCGGCGAGATGGCGTTCCTGGTCCTCGTGGCCAGTGCGCACCGCGCCGAGGCATTCGCCGCCTGTGAAGAGGTCACCAACAGAGTGAAATCACAGGTCCCAATATGGAAAGAGCAGTCCATGGCGGACGGCGCAACGCAGTGGGTTGGTATCGATGACGCTCGATGAGCGCTACCTACGGCAAACCACACTCATCGGCGAGAGGAAGCAGCAACAGCTTTTCGACGCCCACGTCGTTGTTCTTGGCGCCGGAGGCTTGGGGTCTCCGACCCTGCTGTACTTAGCTGGTGCCGGCGTCGGCACGATCACTGTCATCGACGACGACCGGGTGGATCTGTCCAACCTGCACCGGCAGGTCATCCATACCACCGCTGCCATCGGTACCGCAAAGACGGCGTCGGCAAAGACACAGATGCTGGCGTTGAACCCGGATATCAACGTCCGCACTGTATCTGACCGCCTCACGTGGGATAACGCACTGCAGCTGTTCAGTGACGCTGACATCATCGTCGACGGCACCGACAACTTCCAGACTCGCCACATCGCATCGCACGCGGCCACGCGCCTGGGCGTGCCGCACGTGTGGGGGTCAATCCTCGGGTTTGAAGCACAGCTCACGGTGTTTTGGGCAGGCCACGGGCCAATCTACGAGGACCTCTTCCCCGCTCCACCAGCACCAGGCAGCGTGCCCTCTTGTTCCCAGGCAGGCGTGGTCGGTCCACTTGTAGGCGTTGTCGGGTCCGCGATGGCAATGGAAACGATCAAGCTCATCACCGGACTCGGTTCGCCGCTGATTGGCCAGATTGGCTACTTCGACTCACTCACAGGTATGTGGGAGTACGTGCCGCTTGTCGCAGACCCAGAGGTCACTGAGCGCGTGCGTACGAGCGCACCTCCACAAGGACCGGCGGAGGTCACCACCATTCCGGAAGGCGCCACGATTCTCGACGTCCGCGAGCCCGAGGAGTTCGCTGACTTCCACCTTGACGGCGCCATCAACGTGCCGCTCGGCACCATTATCGATGGCTACACACCGCCAGAAGCGCAGCCCGGCACCATTGTGGTGTGCGCCCGAGGGGCGCGCTCAGCGCAAGCTGTTGCAGCGCTCGATGCGCGCGGCGTGACCGGCACAGCGAGCCTGCGCGGGGGCGTCGAACAGTTCCGCCTCCCTTTCAGGCCTGTAACAGCCAGGACAGATTAAGCGCGGGTCAGCTCGCCACGTACCGGACCCGCTACCTCAAGCTCGATGACGCGTAGTCCGGCCTCGCGGGCGTCGTCAAGCAACTCCTCGTCAACGTCCGTCGTGGTCAGAACCAGGGCGGTCGGGCCCGCACCAGAGACGAAGGCTGCGTAGCCGCGGTTGCGCAAGCGGTTGACCCACTCAGCGGTGACCGGCAGCACGTCAGCACGGTACGGCTGGTGCAGGCGGTCGCGGGTGCCCTCCCAGAGCAGCTCGGGGTGGGACTGGATGGCAACCGTCATCACCGCGGTACGCGACACGTTGAAACGCGCATCCGTGTGCGTGACGTGGCTCGGCAACACCTGCCGCACCGCGTTGGTCGAGGCGTGGAAGTTCGGCACCAGCGCCACCGCACGAATCGAGGGATCCACGGGGACCCCGACAGCCCGGTAGACCGGATGCGATACACCATCGACAGGAATCTCGGTCCAGGAGACAACCGCCCCGCCGAGCACAGATGCGGCAGCATTATCAGGATGCCCCTCGAACGCCGAGGAAAGCTGCACAACTTCCTCTGTGGAAAGCGGGTTACCAGCCAGTGTGTTTGCCGCCACAACGCCTGCGACAGCCGCAGAGGCCGACGAACCAAGCCCACGAGACTGCGGGATGTTGTTCGTGCACACCACGCGAAGGCCTGGAACAGAAACATCAGCAGCCTTGAGGCCAGAACGAATCGCTTTGACTACGAGGTGAGAGCCGTCGCGCGGCAGGTCCTCGGCGCCTTCGCCGAAGATCTCCACCTCAAGCCCGGACTCGATGACCTCAACCTCGACAGTGTCGTAAATGGAGAGAGCGAGCCCCAACGTATCGAAGCCCGGTCCTAAGTTCGCCGACGAACCCGGCACCGTCACAGTCGCCTTTAGGCCTACTTCAATGTCTGTCGCCATGATGTGCTCCTTGTCTGTAGGTATCTCAGCTTAGGCGTCTAGGCGGATCACCGAGTTGATTTGCTGCACATCCGGGTGCTGCGAGAGGCGCTCCACGATGTCACGTAGGTCCTTCTCCAGCGCCTTGTGCGTCACCACGATCAGGTGCGCCTCATCGCCGGACTCCTCCTGGCGCACTGCGGAGAGCGACACGTTTGCCTCCGCAAACTTTCGGGTCAGCTCCGCCAGCACACCAACGCGGTCGTTGACGGTCATGTTCACGTGGTAGCGAGTCGCCACCTCGTCGAAGCCGACCACTGGGTAGTTCGCGTACGGGTTCTCCGCTGGTGCACGGCCGCCGTGCACCTTGTTGCGGGCTGCACCGACCAGGTCGCCCAGCACTGCAGACGCGGTAGGAGCGCCACCAGCACCGTTGCCGTAGAACATCAGGCGGCCAGCAGCCTCAGCCTCGACGAAGATGGCGTTGTACGACTTATCAACGCTCGCCAGCGGGTGCTCGTTCGGGATGAGCGTCGGGTGAACGCGAGCATTAACAGCAGTGGTCTTACCGTTTTCGTCGTAGAGGCGCTCACAGATCGCCAGCAGCTTAATCGTCTGGTTCGACTGCTTCGCCGCAGCAATATCCTCAGCAGTAATCTTCGTGATGCCCTCGCAGGACACATCGTCGAACGTGACTCGTGTGTGGAAGCCCATCGAGGCAAGGATCGCTGCCTTGGAAGCCGCGTCGTGCCCCTCAACGTCGGCAGTCGGATCAGCCTCTGCGTACCCCAAACGGGTCGCCTCAGCGAGTGCCTCCTCGTAGGTCGCTCCAGTCGAAGCCATGGCGTCCAAGATGAAGTTAGTCGTACCGTTCACAATGCCGGAAATGCGCTGAACCTGGTCACCGGCCAACGAGCGACGCAACATACCAACAACTGGAATCGCCGCAGCAACCGCTGCCTCATAATAGAGATCGACGCCTACTTCATTCGCGGCGTCGGCAAGCTCGGAACCGTGCGCTGCAACCAGCGCCTTGTTTGCCGTAACAACGGACTTACCTGCCTTCAGAGCAGACAACACCAGTTCACGCGGGTAGTCGATGCCGCCGATGACCTCGACTACAACATCAACGTCATCGCGAGTGATCAGCGAGCGAGCGTCATCAGTCAGCTCAATGCCTTGCACCTCAGGCGCATCCTTGTGCTTTTCCACGTTGGAGACCGCAACACCGCGCACCTCAAGTGGGCCACCGATACGCTGCTCAAGATTGTCAGAAAACTCCCGAATGAGGCGAAGCACCTCACTGCCCACAGTGCCTTTCCCCAAAATAGCGACACCGACCGGCTGACCAATTCCCTTACCTGGGTAATTACCGTTACGGCTCTCTGCAGATTCGACCGACATCTCTAGATTCTCTCCTACTTCGATACTGGTACGTTCAGCTACGGCGCAGTGTACCGCTTTGTCTATTTCGCGCAGAATACATTCTTATTTATATTCACGCGAGAGAATGTCTTCAACAGTTTCTCGCCGCACCATCGGCTTGATCTTTCCAGCCCGGACCGCGACCACGGCAGGGCGCCCAAATGAGTTGTAATTCGAGCTCATCGGGTAGCAATACGCTCCTGTCGCAGGCATCGCGATCAGGTCGCCGCTGACGATGTCGTCCGGCCACTGAGCATCCTCGATGAGAATATCGCCGGACTCACAGTGGGAACCCACCACACGAGTTGCCACCGGCTGGCCGCCTGTAAACCTGTTGACCACCCGGCCCTCGTAGACGGCGTCGTAAAGCGCTGGACGAATGTTGTCGCTCATGCCACCGTCAACGGAAATGTAGCGACGCGTCTTGGTGTACGAAATCTCGACGTCTTTGACCACGCCCGCGCTGTATAGCGTAATGGCGGATGGCCCGGCGATCGCACGGCCAGGCTCGACAACCACGGTCGGCGACGAGATGCCGAGTTCACCGGCAACCTCGTCGACGGCAACCAACAGATCTTTCGCAACCGCAGCAACGTCCAATGGCGCTTCTTCCTCAAGCTGCGCGATGCCATATCCGCCGCCAAGGTCCAAGTACTCAAGCGCAACGCCGCGCTCGGCCCAAATCTGCGCATACAGCGCAAGCACACGTTCCGCGGCGAGCTTGAACCCCTCTGCATCAAAGACCTGGGAGCCTACGTGGCAGTGCAGGCCGGTCAGGCGCAGATGCTCCGCATCGATCGCGGCACACGCCGCCTGATAGGCAGAGCCAGACGCCAAGGAAATACCAAACTTTTGGTCCTCGTGGCTCGTCGCGATGAATTCGTGTGTGTGCGCGTCTACGCCTGGCTTCACGCGGATAAAGACCTCTTGGGTGGTCCCCATTTCCCCGGCAAGCTCATTGAGCTCTCGAAGCTCCTGGTGCGAATCAAGGACGACGTGCGCTACCCCAGAATCGATGCACAGCTGCAGAAAGCTGCGCGACTTGTTATTCCCGTGCACCGTAATCCGCTCTGGCGGAAAGTTTGCAGCAAGCGCGATGCGAAGCTCATTTTCGCTCGCAACATCAAGCGCGAGGCCTTCCTCGTCAACCCAGCGGGCAATGTGCGTGGTCAAGAACGCCTTCGACGCGTAGTGCACATGTGCTGGGTCACCGAACGCCTTTGCCATATCGCGACACCGCGAGCGGAAGTCGTCCTCATCCACCACCATGACGGGCGTACCGTACTCTTCGGCAATCTCTGGAAGGGGCACGCCAGCGATAGTCACGACCCCGTCTTCTTCTCGTTTGGTGTTGCGTGGCCATACGTGCGCGGGAAGCGCATCAAACGCTGCGGTCATGTACTTCCTCCTACATCCGTTCCGGCGTGCTCACGCCGATCATGCCGAGTGCGTTTGCAAGTACCTGGCGCGCCGCCATCGCCAGTGCGAAGCGGGCGGTATGCAACGGCTCAACTTCTTCGCCAGGCTTCGGCAGGATCTGGCAGGCGTCGTAAAACTTGTGGAAGGAGCTAGCTAGTTCCTCCGCGTAGCGCGCGATTCGGTGCGGTTCGCGCAGCTGCGCGGCGGTGCTCACTACCTCTGGGAACTCACCCAGGGTACGAATGAGGTCGCCCTCCTTTTCATGCTCAAGCAACGCAACGTCCGCGCCGTCGGTAGTGACGCCAGCTTCCTTCGCCTTGCGAGCGATGGAGCACAGACGCGCGTGACCGTACTGCACGTAGTACACGGGATTGTCGGAGGACTGCTTAGTCCACAGGTCAAGGTCAATGTCCAACGTGGAATCCACAGAGGAGCGCACGAGCGAGTAGCGAGCCCCGTCAACGCCGATAGCGTCCACGAGATCGTTGAGAGTAATGATCGTCCCGGCGCGCTTCGACATCTTGACTGGCTGGCCATCACGCACAAGGTTGACCATCTGACCAATGAGCACCTCGACAGCCTCAGGGTCATAGCCAAGAGCCTGCGCTGCCGCGCGGAGGCGCGCAATGTAGCCGTGGTGGTCCGCGCCAAGCATGTAGATCGCCAGTGTGTGACCGCGGTCAAACTTGTCTGCCACGTACGCGATGTCGCCCGCGATGTAGGCGGCGTCGCCATCGGACTTCAGCACGACACGGTCCTTGTCGTCGCCAAACTGGGAAGAGCGCAACCACCAGGCGCCCTCGTTTTCGTACAGGTTGCCGTTGTCTTTGAGCGTTGCAATCGCCTTATCGACGGCCCCACTCTCAAACAGCGAATTTTCGTGGAAGAACACGTCGAAGTCCACGCCGAACTCGTGTAGGGACTCCTTGATCTGAGCAAACATCATTTCCACGCCTGCGGCACGGAACGTTTCCTGCACGTCTTCGGGGCTGCCATCAAGCGCATTCGGCTGCTTCGCCACAATGTCGGCGGCAATGTCATTGATGTAGGAGCCGCCGTAGCCGTCCTCTGGAGTCGGCTCCCCCTTTGCCGCTGCTACTAGTGAACGTGCGAAGCGGTCAATTTGGCCACCGTGATCGTTGAAGTAGTACTCGCGGGTCACCTCGGCACCGCTCGCCTCTAGCACGCGGCCAAGCGAGTCGCCCACAGCTGCCCAGCGGGTCCCGCCAAGGTGGATCGGGCCGGTTGGGTTCGCCGAGACGAATTCGAGGTTGATGCGCTGGCCGTCAAGAAGAGATGAATTGCCGAAGGTCTCGCCTGCCGCCAGGATGTCCGCAACCAGCTGTCCCTGCGCGTCCGTGGCGAGGCGCAGGTTCAAGAACCCTGGGCCTGCGACGTCAGCTTCTGCGATTGCGGGGTTTTCCAGGAGGGCGTCGGCAAGCCACTGTGCAAGCTCGCGCGGGTTCGTACCGGCTTTCTTCGCCACCTGCAGTGCGATATTCGTCGCGTAATCGCCGTGCTCAGGGTTGCGCGGACGCTCGACGGTCACTGCATCGGGCACGACGGATGCGTCGAGATTGTGGTCGGAAAGCACCTTGACGGTCGCTTCATGAACTGTTGTAGCGAGATCAGCTGGAGTCATGGGCAAACAGTCTAATTCACGTGCCGGACATTCTCCCTATTCCCCCATAAATGCCGCGCGACCCCCATTTGACTACCCCCACCATAGGTACTGAAAACGCTACTAGCTTGAACTTCTACAGACCTCATCCATTTGTGTGACCTAGCATACTTTTTGGTTTTCTCATTGCAGATGTCACCACAGTACTTTGGGGAGGTATTTTGTGTAGCCCTCTGACTCCAAGGAGTGTCTCAGTGGACAAGTTTCAAATTATTACCGACGCAGTAGGGGGAAGCCTCGGGCTTTCTGCGCTCGTTTCCACGATTCCCCTTCTCACATTTTTCTTCATGCTGCTCGCGGTCAAGGCCCGCGCGCACACATCCGGCGCAGTAGCGCTGGTCGCAGCTATTGCAGTCGCCGTCTTCGGCTTCAACATGCCAACCGAGATGGCACTTGCGACTGCACTACGCGGCGGATTGTTCGGACTCTTCCCAATCGTGTGGGTGATCTTGACCGCGATCTGGTTTTACCAAATTACGGTTGCATCGCGTCGCTTTGAAGATCTTCGCCTGGTCTTTGACAAGATGGGCAGCGGCGACGTCCGCATCCAAGCAATGCTGATCGCGTTCTGCTTCGGTGGCCTACTCGAGGCCCTCGCTGGATTCGGCGCACCCGTCGCGATTACCGCGACGATGATCCTGGCGCTCGGCATCCCGCCTTTGAAAGCCGCAACGGTAGTCCTGATTGCAAATACAGCGCCTGTGGCATTCGGCGCCGTCGCCATCCCCATCACCACCGCGGGCGAGGTCGGTGGCCGCACCCTCGAGCAAACGCAGAACATCGCCGCGATCGTTGGCCACCAGACCCCTCTGCTCGCATTCTTTGTTCCTTTCATCATCGCAGCAATTATCGACGGCTGGCGAGGCATCAAAGAAACCGCGCCTATCGCGGTGGCGATCGGACTGAGCTTCGGCATTGCCCAGTGGTGGACATCGAACCACTTCGCCTACCAGCTCACGGATGTCGTAGCCTGCATCGTTGCCCTTGGGGCTGCCTTCGTGGCGCTTCACTTCTGGAAGCCTTCGACTACCGCCGCTCTCCGCGAACGCCTCGGCTTGCCTGAGTACGAGGACAATACTGAACTGCCTGGCACCCGCGTGTGGATGGCGCTGATGCCGTACGCAGTCGTGGTTGTCGTCTTCGGTCTAGCGAACCTGGGCACAACCATCCCGCAGTGGCTGAGCTCGTTCAAGATCAGCCTGACATGGCCTGTTATCGAGCGCGGACTGCTCTTCAACCAGCTGGGTGAGCCAATCAACACCGACTACACCTTCGCCTACATCAACAACCCCGGCACGCTCCTGGTCATTTCTGGCCTCATCGTCGCTATCGCCTACATGATCTTTGACGGAAACGGTCTCTACCAGCTCAACTGGGCACAGGTGGGACGTGAGTTCGTCGATACTTTCTGGCGCATGCGTTGGTCATCCACCACTATCATGTTGGTGCTCGCGTTGGCCTATGTGATGAACTACTCAGGGCAAACCGTCTCCATCGGCGAGTTCTTCGCGAACTTGGGCGGAGTATTTGCTTTCGCAGCTCCAGTCCTTGGATGGATCGGCGTCGCTGTTACTGGCTCCGACACTTCCGCGAACGCGCTCTTCGCCAATCTGCAAGTGACTGCAGCGAATAAGTTGGGGCTGAACCCAGACCTGATGCTGGCGGCAAATACGACCGGCGGTGTCGTCGGAAAGATGATTTCGCCGCAATCCCTCGCTATTGCCGCGACAGCTGTGAATTTGGAGGGCAAAGAGTCCGAACTCTTTAAGAAAGTTGCAGGCTTTTCCGTGGTCTTCTTGGTTGCGGTGTGCCTGATTGTCTTCCTACAAACCAACCTACTGAGTTTTCTAGCTCCAACTGTTGTACCGTAGACGTATTACCATTATCTGTATCGTTCACGACCATCAAAGGAGTCCACATTGCGAGTAGCACTGTTTTCTACTTGTATCGGTGACGCCCTGTTTCCTGACGCCCACAAGGCCTCAGCACTTGTTCTCTCTCGCCTGGGCTACGACGTAGTCTTCCCTGAGGGACAAACCTGCTGTGGCCAGATGCACGTCAACACGGGCTACCAGGAACAAGCTGTGCCAATCATTCAGACATATGCCGATGCGTTTGCTGACCCATCCATCGACTATGTTGTGGCCCCTTCCGGCTCGTGCGCTGGTGCAGTTCGCGAACAGCACGTGCGCCTCGCCGAACGCTACGGAAACAAGGCGCTTGTCGACGGCGCTACGCAGGCAGCGAAGAAAACCTACGAGCTCACGGAGTTCATCGTGGACGTCGCTGGCGTGACCAACCTCGGCGCGTTCTTCCCACACAGGGTGACCTACCACGAGTCTTGCCACTCTCGCCGCTTCCTGAAGGTCGGCGACCGCCCCTACAAGTTGCTAGAGGCCGTCGAAGGCATCGAGCTTGTGGACCTGCCAAACGTCGAGGAATGCTGCGGATTCGGCGGCACGTTCTCGGTGAAGCTGCCCGAGGTTTCCGCTGCGATGGTTTCCGACAAGGTGCGCCACATCAAGGAGTCAAAGGCGGAGTTTGTCACCGCCGGTGACTCCTCGTGCTTGATGAACATCGCAGGCGCGATGAGCCGTCAGCACAACGGCATCCGCGCGCTGCACATTGCAGAGATTCTCGCCTCCACGAAGGAACACCCGTGGACGCCAACGACCGCTGCGTACTCGAAGGAGAAAATGCTGTGAAAGTTGCACTCGGCAAGCCAACGATGCCCCCAGTGGCGCAAGGACCGAACCACCTGCGTGGCTCGGAGCGCTTCGGACAGGCTGCGCACCACGAACTCGACAACGTTACGAAGCGTCGCAACCTCAACTACGCCACCACCGCAATTCGCGTAAAGCGTCAAAACGTTGTCGACGAGCTCGACGATTGGCAGGAACTGCGCACCGCTGGCTCCACTATCAAGCAAGATGTTGCGGCCCGCATGCCTGAGCTGCTCGAGGAGTTCGAGCGCAACGTCACCGCTCGCGGTGGCCACGTTCACTGGGCGCGCGACGCCCAGGAAGCCAACGACATCATAGCTTCGCTCATTGAGGAGACTGGCGAGACTGAAGTTGTCAAGATTAAGTCGATGGCAACGCAGGAGATCGCGCTCAACGAGGAGCTGGAGAAGCGCGGCATCCATGCACAGGAAACTGACCTTGCGGAGCTCATCGTTCAGCTCGGCGAAGACTTCCCATCACACATCCTGGTGCCAGCGATCCACCGCAACCGCGAAGAGATCCGAAACATCTTCGTGGACAAGATGCCCAACACCGACGACTCGCTGACGAACAATCCGGCAGAGTTGGCCGAAGCCTCTCGCATTTTCCTCCGCGAGCAGTTCATGAAGGCCAAGGTGGCTATCTCTGGTGTCAACTTCGGTATCGCTGAGACCGGCACGGTCTCCATCGTCGAATCCGAGGGCAACGGTCGCATGTGTCTGACGCTGCCGGAGACACTGATCTCCGTCATGGGTATCGAGAAGTTGCTGCCGAAGTTCGAGGACTTGGGCGCGTTCTTGCAGTTGCTCCCGCGCTCCTCCACCGGCGAGCGTATGAACCCGTACACCTCACTGTGGTCAGGTGTGACGGAGGGCGATGGCCCGCAGAACTTCCACATCGTTCTCCTGGACAACGGTCGTACCCACGCGATGTCGAACGAGATCGGCCGCGAAGCACTGAAGTGCATTCGCTGCTCCGCATGCCTCAACGTGTGCCCGGTCTACGAGCGTGCTGGTGGTCACTCCTACGGCTCGACATACCCTGGCCCAATCGGCGCGATTATCACGCCGCAGCTGACCGGCATCGAGTCTGCCGAGGACCCGAACGCGTCGCTACCGTTCGCATCTTCCCTGTGTGGGCGCTGCAACGAAGTGTGCCCAGTGAAGATCCCGATCACAGACATCCTGCTTGAGCTTCGCCACCAAAAGGTAAAGGAGCACAAGCCGTTCCTGGAATCCACAGCCTTCGGCGCTATTTCCCTACTGTGGGGCAAGCCTGCGCTGTGGAACGCTGCTATGCATGTTGTTTCACTAGGTCGCGTACTCGGCGGTTTCAAGGGCGAGATTTCTTCAATGCCAGGCTTCGTTGCGGGCTGGACTGACTACCGCGACGTGGCAGTGCCACCGAAGAAGTCGTTCCGCCAGTGGTGGAACACGGACGAAGCAAAGGACCTCCTCGCTGAGGCCCGCCGCGAAGGGATCCCAGCGAATGTCAGGAAGGATGGCTAACAATGTCAAGCACCCGAAATGAAAGCGCGAAGCGCGAGATTCTTGACCGCATCCGCACTGCACAAAAGCTTTCGCATACCCCTGAGCACGTGGAGCCAGTGCGCGAGTACCGCACGACCAGCGATCACACCCCTGAGCAGCTGCGTGAGATTCTCATCGACCGCCTGCTGGACTACAAGGCGACGGTTGTAGAGACAACCGAGGAGACCCTTGCCGCAGACATCGCCGATATTCTGGCGAAGCGCGAGGCAACCGACATTGTCTACGCACCAGGTCTTGACGCCGCGCTGTTCGAGAAGTTCGACGGGAGTGCCCGCCCTGACGATCCGTCAAGTGACCCGCGGGAACTCGGTCCCATCGGTGCCGCGGTGACCGACTCGCACGTCACGTCAGCTCAGACCGGCTCGATCGTGCTTGAAGCTGGCGAGCTGTGCGGACGCCGTGCGCTGTCGCTCGTCCCCGACCGCCACGTGGTGATCGTCCGCCCAGAGTCAGTGGTCTACGGCGTGCCCGAAATGATCGCCCGCATCGATCCGGAGAAACCCGCTACCATGATTTCTGGTGGTTCCGCGACCTCCGATATCGAACTCGTTCGTGTCGAAGGCGTCCACGGACCCCGCGACCTGATCGTGAT
The DNA here is from genome assembly GCF_024453995.1 of Corynebacterium sp. CCUG 51687. NCBI lineage: Bacteria > Bacillati > Actinomycetota > Actinomycetes > Mycobacteriales > Corynebacteriaceae > Corynebacterium > Corynebacterium sp. CCUG 51687. Next base: position 56,393 of record NZ_JAGPYT010000004.1, read on the forward strand.
GGTTGTGCAGTAACAGCACACCATCGACTTTGCCCTACCGGTCAGCGCATCGGTAGGGTTAGTCATTTTCGCCCATGAACGGAAGGAATGCAGTGCGCATCTCAGCTTCAGTAATTGCAGCGCTCAGTTTGCTTGGCATGGCCGTCGCCACGCCTGCCGCCGCGCAGCCAGCACCGGCTGTGCAGTGGACCAAGTGCCCGAAAGAAGTGAAAGATCCGACAGCGCAATGTGGGCAAGTCGACGTCCCAATGCGCTACAACCAGCCGAATGGCGCGAAGATCCAGGTCGGGTTCGTACGCGTGCCTGCCAAAACCCAAGCTCGTCGTGGTGCACTGTTTACCAACCCCGGTGGCCCAGGTGGCGACGCCTACGCTTACGCCGCCGGCAATATCCTCGAGTTTCCGAAAGAGCTCAACAACGAGTGGGACATCATCGGTGTGCAACCCCGTGGCCTGCCCGGCTCCACGGCACTCGAGTGCGCAATTCCCGATGTGAGCGATCCTGGCCAGATAGCCAAGCTCACTGCTGACAGCCTGTTCAACGCGGGAGGTTTCAACCGCTCGGCTTGCCAGGGTAACAAGCCTGGCTACCCCGAAACCATCACCACGGAGAACACCGCACGCGACTGGGAAGAAGTTCGACGCGCTCTGGGCTACCAGCAGGTTTCTATCCTCGGTGTCTCCTACGGCACCTATCTTGGCTCCGTGTACGCGACCCTATTTCCACAGCACACCGACAAAGTAGTGCTTGACTCTGCCATGGACCCCACCCGCTCCTGGAACGGCATCGCGAGCGACCAACAGGCAGCATACGAGAAAGCACTCAACGAATACTTCGCCTGGGTAGCACTCAATGACGCCAAGTATCACATGGGCAACACCCCGCTGAAGGCATACCAGTACTGGTCGCGCAAGGTCAGTGCACAAGCTGGCACCAACCCAACTGTCACTCCCCCGCCTGCACGCGTTGGTGATCTGCCAGCGGGCCTCGAGTTCGCCGGACAGGCTGGCGCGGACGCCATGACGGCAGTCGGGAAAACCCGTGTCGAAGGTGAAGGCGTCATCAGCCGCATGCTGAACCCTGGTGCTGTGCAAGCAAAGTCACCGCTGCTGCAGGAAACACGCGCCATGCTTCCAACCCCAAAGATGTGGGACTACCTGGCAAGGTCCACAAACGGCACCCTGACCGCTGAAGAATCGAAGCAGCCGTCCAAGGAAGAGATTCAGCAGGCGGTGGATCAAATGATGGCGGTCGAGCAGCTGCAAGCTGCCCAGTGGTGCAATGAGAACGTTGTCCCCGGCGACCCGACGCTGCTCCCCTCGTTTGCATGGTCACAGCTCACGGGAGACCCGTTTACTTTCTTCAACGCTTCACGCGGCTCAGGGTGGTACTGCAACGGGGCCGGCGCAGTCACCGGAATGGCACCCCTGAACGGGGCGGCATTAAAGACTCGCCCATTGCAGCTATCCGCGACCCGTGACCCCCAGACGCCGTACTCAGGCCACGGACAACTCGCCCGCAGAATGGGCACCCAGGTAGTCACGATTCACGGCCCAGGCCACGCACACTTCGGCACCGGCAATAAAGTTGTCGACGCCACCGTCATCAACTACCTGCGCACCGGCAAGGCCGATCGCACTGATGCACCAGGCTACTGGGAGGCCCAATAGCAGCTACTTTCCGCAGTCTTAGGCCAGTTATGTGCCAGGCATTTCTGGTGCTAAGATTGCGTCATTGCTTGCTCACAAGCAATGCGTCTCCGTAGCTCAGCGGATGAGAGCATCGGTTTCCGGTACCGAAGGTCGCAGGTTCGAATCCTGTCGGGGACACAATATTCCATGGGGTTTCACGAAACTGTTCCAATCTTTTCACGAAACCTCCTGCCGGCCGAAGGAAAACGGCCGCGAACACAAAAATGACCCGCTCCGCTCGGTCGGAGGGGTCATTTTTCTTTGTCTGAACGCCGTTTTGTGTGTCTGACTCGGCGTGTCGCTTGGGCTAGATTTGGCCTTTTGGATGCCGATTAATTGGGCGTAGTTGGTGTCGATAGCATTGTCGTAGAGGGCTGGTCGTCCTGTTTCGTGGTCGGCTTGGTTCTCGTTGTGGGTCAGGGTTTGTACTTTGGCGAGTTGGTCCTGGCCCCAGTTGGACTGTCTGGCGATTTCTACGGGATCGTCGGGCAGTTCTGTTTTTAGATACAGCCATCACGCTTGCCGATGTTTTCTCGGCTCCGCTCACTGCCATTGAGAACGGTGGGCACTTCCTGGGGAGTGACGACTACCTCGACTTTCCGTAGTTGTGGCAGCACATTACGCAGTATCTGCGCAATCTATGAGCCCTCTGTCATGGCTTTAAGCGCCGCAACGTGCTGTGCATAGGCTTCTGTTCCAGTCTGCGTCAACGCGACCCAAACGGCGTCTTTCGCGCGCGTGGAGCCATATTCGCGGGTGCGGCTGATATAGCCGCTGTCCTCAAGATGTTTCAACTGCTTGGAAAGCGTATCGGCAGGAAGCTCGGTGAGCTCTGCAAGCACGGCGTATTTCATCTGCCTGCCGCCGGTTGCGCCTGAATGGAACAGCGTGGCACAAATTTTAAGCCGGTTGATGGGGTGGATGACCGGATCCAGCTTTGCTGGGCGTAGTGAAGGATCCTTAGACATTGACGCCCTTTACGGCGGCGCTGCGGTTCTCATACAACATCCATGCCGTCGCCGTAGAGACAACGACGCCGCAGACAATCATCCACGGCCACGAATCCGGCGTCGGTGTTGTAGACATGATCATTGCACCGGGTAGCAATACTCGTGACCAGGTTGCGCGATCGTTGCTCGGACCCATATTTGGATCGAGGCGCACGAATGGGTTTGCAATCTTATCCTTGAGGAGATAGGCCAGAACGAACGTCGGTACAAGAACCGCGAGGCCGTACCACCATGACAGCTTGGTTAGCGCGAGACCGCCGCCGACGCCAAGCGCCACTATCGCCACCGCCCACCAGCTCTGCGTCCACGTGGTGCGTTCTTGAACGTCGTGAATGATCTTAAGGTCGTCGCTCATTATTCTTCCCCTAACGTCAACTTCACTGGCTTGCAATTAAGGCAAGTGCAACACTTGCTGTACATGCAAGTATAATGCTTGCAAAGTATGCAAGTGAAGGACTGCGCATAGTGGGGATATAGCTACGCATGGGGTCTAACAGGGCTGGTGGTCTGCTACCGTGACATCTGGCCGACTTTTATTGACTGAGGCTCCACAGGCCTTACATCGCCATCGGGTAGTGCGTTTGCCGGTTGTTCCATTGCGTTTGGCATCACCGCCGCAGTAGCAGTGTGGTCGGTTCTTTGGCATTGAGCCACCACACCACCGCCTACTACCACAGACTGGCTCGGTGTGTCTCACATCGGTGTGATTTGCGCGTAGCTGCCTTAGTGTGACCCGTCGGCATCCGCAAGGGTGTCGACGGAGCTTGAGGACGTAAACGTCTGTTTATCGGTTGCTGAGGAGGTCGCAGATCGGCCTGACTAGATGCATCAAAAAGCTAGCGACCACCATTGGTGGTCGCTAGCTAAAGGTGTAGGCAAGTCTTCTGAAATTACCGTTGATTTCCACTCATATTATTCCTCAAGCGGTAAATGTCAGCGGCTAACCCTGAGGCGATAAGCATAGCGCTGGCTGCAAGAAAATTTCGGCTAAAAAGCACGACGACTCCCGCAATTGCCATAATCACTGAAGATATGATGTATAGTTTATTTACATCCATTCATGCCTCCGCTTTTACTGTATCTCAGTTGAAACAGTATACAGAAACCCCGGCCACGCCGATTAGTTTAGCACCGAAGTCACGAAGCGCTGGTTGGAGAAGAAATTGCCTCTGACGAACTGAAGGAGCGTCACGCCTGGTATTGGCGGATCTCGCGCACGTCTCGGGTCACGAAGCGGAAGCCTATGAACAAAGACGAAATGCGAGACCTCGTCGCCGAATGGGACGCGGGCAAGACGAAAACCGTGAGCGACCAGTTCCACTCGGAGGTGGTCTCGCTCGGCTTGGTGACCGCCTACGCCAACAAATTCGCTGACTTAAACGACAAGTTGGAGAAGGAGCTCGAGCGGCATGAGAACGAGCGAGAAGAACGCGAAGCGAACGCCTAGCCCGGACAACGCAGAGCACAAGGAGAATGACCAGACCATGAAGAAGATCTACTACAGCGCCCATAACGTCCACCCACGAGCCGTGCTGGCAAGCCAGAACGAAAACGGCTCCTGGACTGTCGAGAACGAGGCCAAGACGGTTTCCGTCGCGTTAAACGAGGACGGCTTCCGTTACGCATACCGTGATGAGCCCCGTGACGGGGAGAACTGGCTCACCGACCACGAAGGCTTCGGCGGTGCCGAAGGAATTGCTCGCGCGATTGCGGGCGGCGCCGAGCCACGTTGGCTCACAACGAAAGAAGAAGTTAAGCAGTGGGCAGACGAGCACCCCGGTGCCTAGTTCCTCGACCTCAACATTCTCAGGACGCTTAAGCTGGGGGACTTGCCGTGGGGCCACATGTCCAAGACTCCACACGGGTTGCAGTCGGAGGAAAACGAACAGTGGGCACTGCCACTCGTGGTGCTTGCTCCCGCCGAGGAAGCCGCTGGCCGGCACGGTTAGTAGTCATGTGTCGTGTAACCGGAGGCGGAACCCGGTGTAACCGGGGTGTAACCGCGAACCTGATATAACTGGTCAGGAGGTTTCGTGAAAGCCCCTTTTGCTCTAAATTTGGTCGCTTTCCCAATAAAATAGGCCACGGAGTCGGTCTTTTGCAACCAATTCCAGGGCTTTAGAGTTTTCGAACACGACTTCTGGATCGAAAGGCTTTCTTCTGCGAAAACCTTGCAGTCTGACGGGTTATGCGGCCACTGGCAGCGCATTCGGGAACGTGCCGGCCAGCGTATTCGTGCTGCAGCGCGGTCCTGGGTGTAGCAGGTGGTGTGGCGCTTCGGCTCGCCAGGCTCATGCTCGAACCACTCGCAGTCGGACGCGAGGAGCAGGACATTGACCGCGACACAACTCACTGCGGACGCCAGCAGTTGGCCGGCCCAGCCGCGCATGAGTCGGTTGGTTTGGTCGCCAATTCCCACGCCGCGAGCGTTTGTGAGCTTGTCGTCACGCGACTCAATGGAGTTTCGCTGGCCGTAGACCTCTTCCCACTCTGGGTTCTTGTAAGCGGGTCCGTCCTGACTGAGCTTGGCACCGTCGGCTGCGGTGTTGTTAATGGTGACAGACGTCTGACGGCACACCTTCGGAGCTTGTTCCTTGGACGGTACTTCCTTCACTGCGAGCGGAATCTACACCTTGGAAGTCGAGCTCTCTTTGGACCGCAGCACGAGCGGGCAAGCTAGCGAGGTGCCGTTGGCACGGACAAGGCACATACGGCGCTCAACACCGACGTTTGTGATACCTTTGTGAGGCAACTCAAAACGCTTGCGGAACTCAAGGGGGTGGAGGTAGACCTCCCGGTTTTTCGTCTCTTTGTACTCTGCGTGAGGGTTGACGAGATCTGGGAACGCTTTAATTCCAGGCGAGCAGTCGCCTAAGGACGAGGACCCGCAATACTCGGAGCGGACTGACCTGGACCCGACCGAGGACAATTTGACGTTATAATTTTACGTCTACTCCTGATTGAAAGAGTTCCAACGTCGGTAGAGCGCGTTGAATAATCTCGCTGCAGAAAAGAACACGATAAAAAGAAAAACCGAAGACAAGCAGAAGATTAAAATCGCTTCCACGAGGGTCCCCGGCTCACTCTGGAGCGATATAATGGTGGCCGCGATAGCTCCTAAAAGAGACGCGGCGATTACTTGCCAAAGAGGCCAAAACCCATTTTCCATAAATATCCTACTCAGCTCTTAAGTAATCTGATACCACCTAATCATAAGCGCTAATACGGCATTACGAATGGGGACCTTTGCAGCGTTTGCGACAGGACGAAGCAACGGAGGGACCGCCCCTGTGATGCAGCCACCAATTAGCGCATCAACACGTGCTTCGGCTTCTAGTCTGTGACCATGCCTTATTTTACTAACCAGCTCGCCTACAGCCGCTCCTCCAAGAGCCCCTCCGACGCAGCCACCAATTGCAGCAATGAACGGCAGAATAGCGGCCGGAACCGCACGAACAGAAACCTCTTCCGAATCAGAATGTTGCTTCTGGATTGCTTCAACTTCACGAAGCGAAGGCATTATCTCAGCTTGAGCTTCCGGATCGCTCGGAAAAAGCGCCGCGGCTACGCCTTCCGGAGTAGCTTCTTTCGAGGCATTGTCGAGAGTTTCATAAAACTCCGGTGGAAACCCTTCCACCCTTTCACCACAGATTGGGGCAGATTCTGAAATACTGTCAGCACTTGCAGCGGGAACTACGAACAAAGAGGACTTGGAAGAACGGTAGCCATCAGGAAAGCAACCATTTTTCTTCTGGCAGAACGAGTAGTTTTTTGCTTACTTTGCGAATTCAAGATGTAACTGCGGGACACAATAAGCCTTCCGGATATTGAGACGTCTGTCATAGTTGAAATAACTTTGGCGTCAACTGTCTTGTTTTCATGAGACAATCGGAAAGTAATATCACCTAGATGTTTTATCCCCTTCTCAGACCGAAACTACCCAAGCTCCATCAATTTCTCTAGCTATGTACACAAAATCGGAACGAAAGTGCCCTCCTTTTCGGGGGTCAGCCTTTCACGAGTTTTCTGGGAAATGGAATACAGCCAGCAAAAATCGAGAAACCACCCCGAGCACACGGCGGATTCAACGTCGGAGTCGTGACCGGCTTACTCAGCTTGTCGGGTGGTGTGTCTGATGCTACCGGCGTATGTCTACCTTCCTGGACAGCGCGGTTTTCCGTCTCACGGACCTGATCCAGCTACGAAACGGATGCCGGAGCGTGGCAGTGACTTTCCAGGTATGCGTGATGGCGTGGAGCATTTTGGATGTGGCCGTGGAATGTGGAACACCGGACGATATGGGGTTGGAGCAGCTGGAGGAGTTTTCCGAATCCCCGCACCACCCCCGCTGCCTGGTGCTGGGGGTTTGTAATTTTTCGAGCGGGGCAGCCAACTCTCTTAAATTTGCTTAATGCTTCCCACTCAAAGGCTGTCGTGGCTCCTACCTGGCAACGATGGCATGCGAATTAGGGCTTCCTTGCAATCTTTTCTTGCTTGGTCCGCCGCAAAATCGACATTTTCCCACTTTTCAGCCGTCAAAATACGGATTCACCTGCAACAACTCTTTCTTGACTCTTTCTTGCTTCGACCATCATACGAGGATCATCAAGCACAAAACAGCAGCTACCACGTATTTTCCTTCTCTGCGCTCCCCTTGGCCAGATCCACGATCCACTGGAAATCATCACCAGAATCACTCCGATCTGGATCGACCTTTACAAACGCCAGCGGGCGGGCCGAGGCCGGTCGGCGATTACGCATCTTCTCCAACGGTTCCGACATCGCAAACATCTCCCCTACACAAAATAGACAGCTCGGTATAGAGCGAGTTGAGTGTAGCACTCCAACTTCGTCAGAGAGCGTTCACGCGTTAGAACTCCGGCGGAATCACGATCCAGGCCACGAGATAAAGAATGAACAAAGGCACAAACGCCGTAACGAGTCCGATAAGCACGATGCCGATTCGAACAAGTGCAGGATCAAGGCCAGCATACTCCGCAATTCCCCCGCAGACCCCCGCGATATATTTGTCCACCATGGAGCGCTGCAGTCGCTTTGGGCTAGGGTTTGGCTGGTACTGGGGTTGGTTCATCGGGAAGGACATGGCGCCTCGCTTTCCTTTTGGCTATCTATGGAGCTGGGAGTTGGCTTGAGCCCCAAGTACTCCTTGGAAGAACTTGGTCAGCGTCGGGATATCGTTGGGGTCAAGGTGGTCAAAGACGAGACGCCGAACACTTTCAACGTGGCCCGGTACTGCAGCCTCCAAGCGACGCAAGCCGTCGTCAGTCAAGGTGACCAGAACACCCCGGGCATCACCTGGACTCTTCTGCTTCGACACCAGCCCGCGCTTCGCCATGCGAGTGACCTGATGTGATGTGCGGGAACGGTCCCACTCCAGAACCGAACACAGATCACGCAACCGCATCGTGTGTTCCTCGGCTTCTGACAGACTGACAAGCACCGAGAACTCTGGCGAAGAGAGATCGGAATCCGCCAGGAGGGTGTCGTCAATAGCGCGGGAAATCTTCCGCGAAGTGGCAAGCATCAGCCGCCAGAGGTCCTGTTCGGCGTCGCTGAGCCAGTGTGGTGCGTCAGACATACCTCTCACTGTAGTAGAAATCTCAGTGCTCCCCAATCATGTTCATAGCATCCATCAACTAGTCTTCAGCTGCTCAATTTCGTAACGGTTGTCGCTGGCCACGCCGTCGTAACGGTTGGGATAGCAAGTCAGCACAATGACCTGAGCATGCTTGCCCACCCTATTAAACAGTGCATTCATCAGTTGCAGGCGGTGCGGGTCTGTTGCCCCGAGGGCGTCGTCAATGACCACAGGAACCGGCGAGGTGCCGTCGCGGGCAACAAGCTCCGCTATCGCGAAGCGGGTCAGCAGTGCCAATTGCTCTTGCGCACCACCGGATAGCTCCTCGATCGGTAGTGACACACCCGCAACGTTTCGTCGAGTGATTTGTAGCTGGTCGTCTAGCTCAAATTCAACATCTCGGCCGAACAACGCCCCCGCGTACCCTTCGAGCGCCGCGGCGAACGGTGCCGCATAGCGCGCATTCGCTTCTTCGCGGTAGCGCTGCAGTGTGTCGTATAAGAGTTTGGTTGCCTCGGCGCGACGCTTCGTGCGGTGGTATTCAGATTCGGCAGCATCGAGGGTTGCTTCAGCGCGGTCGACTTTTTCTGCGATGCCAGAGGCCATCTCGAAATAGCTTTTCAGCTCCGCGATGCGCTTGTCGGCCGCTGTGTAGCGATCCTGCAGGTTCACTAAACGGGTCTGTGCACTCTCGAGGAGTGCCTGTGCCATATCAACATTCGCGTCCTTAGCCGCCGCCGTCACTTCATCCAGCGTGGCACGCGCGGTGCTAAGGCTTTCTGCAGCGGTTTGCTGTGCCTGATCCAACTCTTCGGATGTGATGCGTTCCTGTTCCACGCGCAGCTCTTCATCTGCGTTATGCACAGCTTCATCGTGCGCAGAAAGCTTCGTCTCCAGTACCAGCAGCGCTTGTTGCGCTTTGCGGTCTTGGTGAGGTTCCAGCGTGGCGGCAGCTACTTCTGCGTCATGCTGTGCCGCTTGCAAGGCTGCCTCCGCCGCTTCGAACTCGCGCTCCGCTGCTTCGCGTTCCAACACCGTGGGGTTGTCGCCTAGGGTCGCTGCGTGTTCCGCGCGCAACTTCTGCAGTCGCACGTGGCGCTCCTGGAGCGCAGACAGGTCTCTGCCTGCGAGAATATCTTCTCGACGCCGCTTCGCATCCTCCACGTCCTGAGCAAAGGCTCGGTGCTCGTCACGCTTCGCACGCACTTCCGCAACGTCTTCGCAACCGAGCTCCGCGAGCACCTCTTCAAGCGCACGCTCGGCTGCCTCCACCGCGCCGTGTTCACCCACACTGTTGGCACCCGCGCGGTACGTGAGGTGGAATTCGCCGAATTGGAGGGTGGTGGCGTCGAAAAGCTCGATGGTGCGCTCCCCATCGACGTGTGTGGGAGCGTCATCGTGGACGAACGTGGCGTCTTCGGCACGCACGGTCAGCTTTGCGGTCGCCGCGGCGCGGATGGTGCGTTGGATTTTCACCTCGCTTGCAGCTTCCTCAGCACGAGTCACGTCCGCGTCGGTGATAGGTCGGACGGGTGATTCGGAAACAAGCTTTTGATATTCAGTCTGTGCGGCCTCGATCTGGTCAAGCACTGCTTGCAATTCTGAAAGCTCCTGCTGGCACAGCGCGTACTCCCGCATGGCACGGGTACGACGTGCGTTCTCACGCGCTTTCGCCAACTCGGTTTGGCGCCGCTTTAAGGCATCGGTGAGTGAGGCAATGGTTACTGCTTCCTCATCGTTGGCTTGCTGCGCGAGCGCTCTCTTCTTCTCGAGCGCGACGTGTTGCTCACGTAACTGCGCAAGGCGCTGCTCAAGCTTTTTCCTGTTCTCCACGTCTTGTGCGGCGCGTTGTGCTGTAAGCTCCGCGTATTTCACGGCTTCTTGCGCAGCCTGGCGCTGAGCGACGACCTCTTCGGCATGTTTTGCGGCGACTTGTTGGGCTTGGAGGTTCTGCTGCGCCTGGGGCAGCTCATCCTGAATCTGCTGCATTTGTTGCTGCAGCTGCTCCACTTCGACGACTTCTCCGTCAAACTTCCGCTTTTGTGTCACCAGTTCCTCATGCTGCTGGCGTGCGTCTTCGACTGCTTTCTGAAGCTTGTCGTATTCGCCTCGCGGGCGACCCGTGGGTGTGAAGAACGCTGCATATTCGTCGCTGACACGCTGCATGAGCGCGGTGTCATCGTAAGCAGCCTCCTCTGCGCTGAGTCCGGCATCCCCATCAAGGGTCCGCACAACACTTGGGATGCCCGCTGCGCTGATCCCTGCCGCGAACTGCCCCTGGCGCAGGAAGAGCGTCGAGGCGAGCTCCTGGTCAAGGTTTTCCGCGAGGATCCGCGCAAGCTCGTCGTCAGCCTCGCGGCCGGTGTACTGGCGCAGCTGCGGTCTGGTGATGTTGAGCTCCGAGTACTTCCCCTTCCCCCACTGTTTGGCAATGGTGAAGCTGTAATCGCCAACCGTCGCCTCAAGCCGCACTGCAGGCGAAACGTCCCTCCCGATCGGAGTGAGCACGCCAATCTTCTTGCCTCCGGCAGTGTGGCGTTCGTTGAGCACTGTCGTCAGCGCGTCAAGGATGGTGGATTTGCCAGCCTCGTTATTGCCATGGATCACGATCACACCGGTATCTGGCAGGTCACGAAGCTCTAGCCACTGAATACCACGGAAGTTTTCAATGGTGATCGAATGGATGCGCATTTAGTTCACTTCCTTGGAGAATCGGAACAGAAGGTTCACAGCGTCACGTGCTGTCGCAGAGCCTTTAGCATCGTCATGCGCGGATGCCTGGGAAATCAGGTCCCGCATCGCCTCGGCCGCGTACCCGCTCAGCGGAAGGTTTTCGAGCTCGTCATCGCTGGGCGCCAGGTGCAGGCTCATGAGCCGTTCACGCTCATACAACGCAGCGAACACCGGCTCAAGCCGCCCGATCGCCTGCTCAAAGGTCGCCATCGCCGCAAGGCCAAGCGTGCCGCGGACGGAATACTTCACCACAGTGCGGTCCTTGTGCTCGTAGCGTTCAAGCTGCTCCACTATCCTTTCGACGTCACCTTCGTCACTGACCTCCCAGTCCAGTGCCTCAAATGTCCACGCTCCCGTCTCAACCGGCTCGACGTTTACAACGCAATCTTCCGTGGAGGACTTCGTAATCTCGACGACGAGCGTGTTACCGGAATCAACCTCGCCGCCGCCACCAGGGCCACCGATAGCAAAGTCGTGGAAATCAGTGGTTTCCGGGCTGCCCGAGAACCACACGCGCCCACTCGTGCCGAGTGACTGCGTAGAGTGCGTATCCCCCAACGCGACGTAATCGATCACCCCCGAGGCCAGCTTCTCCTCCAGCAAATCCAGATCGATGAGCGCTTCCGCCTGTTCTTTGCCGTAGCCATCCACTTGGCCGTGGCCGACAAGCACGCGAATCTCATCGGTCGGTTCTAAGTCGCGCACGGCGCGAGCACATAAGTCCTCAGAGGCATATCGGGCTTTGAGAGGCGCGCCGACAAGCTCAACACCAGGGACGACCTCTACAGGATCGAAGGAATCGAGCACGAGCACATTCTCAAGGTCATCGGTGGCGTGGAAAATAGAGTCCGCCACCAGCGGGTCGTGGTTGCCCGGAAGCAAGTACACCGGCACTGGCAGGCGCTTCAGCACCTCGAGTGCTCGACCAAGCGTCTCACGTTCGAGCGCGTTGTGCTCAAACACATCGCCGGCGATCACAATACAGGCTGCATCATGCTCCGTGGCTACTTGGCCGAGGCGTTCAACGGCGCGCAAGCGGGCGTCGTCAAACCTCGATTGGGCTTCGGAGCGCAGAAACTTCCGAGTCATGCCAAGCTGCAGGTCAGAGGAGTGGATAAATCGAAACGTGTTCACATACTCACTACTACCAAACGGCTCGGACATTAGTCATCGGTTTCAGTCAACGCATAGAACAGATCTTCGATATCGGAGACAGCCCGCAGCTGGTCGATGTTGGTAAAGGAAATTGTCTGCATCGCCTTGTGCAACATCGTGATGTCAGAGTCTTCGATCATCGGAGCGACTTTCGGGGTAGGCAAATCAGGTAGCGCGCCGCCTTCCCAAAAGTCCGGCTGCGGGCGCGGTGCAGACACCGTGACTTCGCCCGGCGCGTCAGGCTGCGCTGCCTCGTGCTGCACAGTCGGTGGCGCCATGCCGGTCAGTCGCGCAATCGAACTATCCCGGAGTTGGAGAATGAACTCGTGGTGTTCGCTCATGCGCTGTGCTGCCTGATACCCCACTGCGACAATGTGTTTGCAGGCTACGGCGGGGTCGGGGCAGCTACAGTGCAGCCGAAACTCCTCAGGACCGTTGGCGATCAGGGTGTCCAACGCCTCATCGGTATAGACGCCATTGCGCGCTTTCATCAATGCGGCGGAGTCGTGCGCAATGTCGGACAGCAGCCCGCCTATGTCAGCGGCAGTGCGACGTGGCAGTTCGATCACAGTGTGGAACGGTTCGATTTGTGACCCCGTCACAACCGCATCAATCCCGCCCAACCGGGGATAGAGCTCGGCAACGTGGCCGCCGTTGGCGTACGCAATGCCCCGCTTGATGCGACCAGCATCGCTGTATCGCACGACTGCTTCCCAGATCCTGCGGCCTGCGGCATTCCACGTCGCAGGAACGTCTTTGTACCGCGATCGAGTCTCAGAAGCTTGCTTCGCCTGCTCCTGCTCCGGGGAGCGCCGACGTGCGCCGAAGTTTGCATAAATAACGTTGTCTTCGCGTGGTCGCTGAGTGCTCATAGGTTGCGCTCGCCTCCGTTTCCTCGGTAGCTCATCAGCTGTGCCAGATCGTCAGCGTCGAGTTCCGTAATCCAGCCTTCGCCCTCGCCAATCACCGCACCTGCCAGGTGCATCTTGCCATCCAAGATGTCTTGGATCGATTCCTCCATGGTTCCGCGCGTAATCATCTTGTACACCGTGACGTCTTTCTTCTGGCCAATGCGGAACGCACGGTCCGTCGCCTGGTTTTCCACGGCGGGATTCCACCAGCGGTCAAGGTGGATCACCATCGATGCAGCAGTCAGGTTGAGTCCGGTACCACCTGCTTTGAGGCTCAGCAGCATCGCGCGCGGCCCGTTCGGCTCCTGGAAACGCGCAACCATTGCGTCTCGCGCGCTCTTTCCTACCCCACCGTGGAGGAACGGAATGATCTCGCCGAGGTAGTCGCTCAGGTATGGCTGCAGGATGTCACCAAACGCTTTGTACTGGGTAAAGATCAACACTCGTTGGTCGGTTCGCACTGCCTCATTGAGCAGCTCCACAAGGCGGGCGACCTTGCCGGACCTGTGGTGGCCGTCGGCAAGTACTGGTGATCCATCGCCCAGGAAGTGAGCCGGGTGGTTGCAGATCTGCTTGATGCGAGTGATCGTGGCAAGCACGAGGCCTTTACGCGCCATACCCTTGCGTTCCTGCAGTTCGCGCTGCATGCGGTCAACGAGTGCTGTGTAGAGCGCCGCTTGCTCCGCAGTCATGTCCACTGTCAGTACATGCTCAGCCTTGTCCGGCAGGTCGTCAATGATAGCGGTGTCTGTCTTCAGCCTGCGCAGGATAAACGGTGCGGTGAGGCGCTGCAGGCGCTCCCCCATCTCGTCGGCGAGGCCCTCGTCCCGGCGCGACTCAATTGCTCGAGCGAAGTGGTTGCGGAAGAAGGACTGCGAGCCGAGGATGCCAGGGTTCACAAAGTCGAGGAGGCTGCGCAGCTCGGAGAGCTTATTTTCAATCGGAGTGCCCGTCAGCGCGATACGGTGGCGAGCTGGCAGCGCTCTCACGCTTTTCGACGCCCTCGTCCCCGCATTCTTAATCGCCTGAGCTTCGTCGAGCACCACATGGTCCCACTCGATCAAAGACAAGTCGATCACATCGCGCGATGCGATCCCATAGGAGGTGATGGTGACGTCATGCTTCTTGAGAGCCTCGCGCAGTTCCTCTCCCTTGTACCGGGCACTGCCGTGGTGGACATATATAGAAAGGTGTGGCACGAACTTCGCAGCTTCGCGTGCCCAGTTGCCCACCACGGAGGTCGGCGCAACAACGAGGGTTGGTCCGGTGCGCTGCCCGCGTTCCTCTTCGACGGCAAGCAGGGTGAGCAGCTGGAGCGTCTTACCGAGCCCCATGTCATCGGCAAGCACGGCACCTAGGTGGTTGCGGGACATGTAGTAGAGCCAATCCACGCCACGACGCTGGTACTCGCGGAGCTCAGCATGCACAGTTCTTGGGATGTCGACGCGCTCCGGCGCCGGGCGGTCCATTCCGCCGACCAGAGACGTAAACCAACGGGACCCAGTGAACTCAAGCGGCGAGTCTGGCCCACTCTCCAGCGCAAGCTGACGCAGCTCCTCCGCGGTCACCGCGCCGTGTTCCTCTGACGCTTCGAGTTTCTGGTACTCCTCCTCGAGCTGGTCGGCGCGGGCAGCGAGCACTTCGGCGTCATCTGCTCCCGCATCAGCTGCAAGCTGCGCGGTCGTCCGGGCTTCTTCTGCTTCACGCTTAGCCCGCGCCAGCGCCGTCCCGTGGAGTTTCTCCATGTACCGCTTCGTGCGCTCGAGGTGTCGTGTATCGGCGAGCACCCACTCGCCACGCAGCTTGATCAGCCCAGACTTCGACTCGACGAGCCGCTGCATTTCGTCATCCGTCAGTTCAGTTCCGCCGATGCTGACGCGCCAGTCGTAATTGACCAGCTGGCCGAAGCCAAGCCGGGTCACCGCGGTTGCGTCGTACGGGTTCTTCGCTTCCGAAAGGTGCAGCTTCGACGTTGTCTCCGCAGTTGTCCAGGCGCGTGGCAGCATCACCGCGTAGTTCGCAAGCCGAAGCTTGCTCACCTCAGTCTCCACGAACTGCACAATCTCTTCCGCTGATAGGTACACGTCCCAGTCGCCATCGAGCGCAGAGCCCGGCGTTGTCGCGGCACGACGGTGCGTTGCCGGATCAATCAGTTCGGAGACCCTGATGGCGTCGCGAAGCACGGAGTGAAGCTGCTGCACCGTATAGGCGTCATACTCCGACAGCCGGATGGGCCGCGGCGACTCATCGCCAGAGCGCACGTTCACCCGAATCGGCCACTGCGTGAGCGCTTCATCGCCCCCTTCGTCTGCGTCTGCGGGCTGCTCCACGATGAACACCAGTTGGAAATTTGTCGCAGTGATTGAGCCGTTCCACTGGCTCATCTGTCGCGAAAACGCGCTAGAGCCTCGCCTTAACGGCGTGCCGTGAAGCAACGACTGTACAAAATCGTGCCACGGAAACGGGCGCTCACCACGCAGCATAGGGGAGTTACGCAGCTGGGCAGACGCGATCCAGTGCACAAATGTGCGCGAGCAATCTTCGTCGAGCCGTCGGTTGTTCTCCGTAAGTACTCCCGGCGCAGCCGCAATCATGTCCGCGAGCCAACCGCGTTCCTCCACCCCGGTGCCGAGCTGCCACTGCGCGAACCACTGAAAGTCCTGAGACGGCACGTGAATCGACACCCTCCCAGCCTGCACAAACCGCTCCAGCCCGAGAAACATCTGGATGAGCCACAAAAGATCCGGGGCTACCGACGCCCGCTGTTGCTCCGTGAGCCCTTCCGGTGCCGGAACGTCTGGGTCCAGGAGGAAGGACATTGCTCGTAGAAACTGTACTGCCTCATCGGGGGCGAATGCTGCCGTCGGCACCCGGAGCCGCAATAGTTTGCCTTTCGGCGTGCGCAACATGACCTTGCCGCGGTGACGGAACTTGACCCCTTCCAGCAGTGTGTGGACCGGTTTGGGGAAGGTCCCCTTCGGCACTTCGTCGAGTGTGATGATTTTATGGCCAGCCACCTGCTCGACCCAGACCTGCAAACCAGAATCTGGCAGCCACAGCCCGTGAAGAAGGAATTTTGGCAAGCCCACCCTTATACCATCCTTGATTTCGCTACATCGACTACGGTTCTAACGGTAATCTTTAAAACTCTACTCGCTTATTTTTTCTATTGCTTTAGGGAGGCAAACATGGCCGATAGCTTCTGGCTTGTCCTTGCCATTGTGTTGTATTTCGGTGTCATGGTTGCCATCGGGTTTTATTCGTGGATCCAGACGAGCAAGTATGACGACTACGTTCTTGGCGACCGTGGACTGCACCCATTCGTAGCAGGCCTATCCGCGGGCGCATCAGATATGTCGGGCTGGCTGCTGATGGGGCTGCCGGGCGCATTGTTCGTTTCCGGCATGAGCGAGCTGTGGATCGTTATTGGACTCTTGGCCGGGTCGTGGGCGAACTGGAAGTTTGTCGCACCACGCCTCCGCGCTTATACGGAAGTATCAAATAACTCGATTACCTTGCCGTCCTTCTTCGAGAACCGCACCCGTGACTCCTCACACGTCCTGCGGTTTGTCGCGGCCGTGATCATTATTTTCTTCTTCACGTTCTACGTTTCGTCAGGCATGGTCTCGGGTGGCCGTTACTTCGAATCCACTTTCCACGGTGACTACCTCACAGGCGTACTCATCGTCGGTTCGATTACTGTGCTGTACACGTTCATCGGCGGCTTCCTCGCTGTGAGCTATACCGACGTTGTCCAAGGGGTCTTGATGTTCTTGGCGCTGGTCACGGTGCCACTGATGGCACTGATCTCGCTCGATACCCCCTCTGATATCTTCTCGTTCGCTTCCCACAACGCCTACGGCCCGTGGGAGGCCGGCAACCCGGACTACTTCAACATGATCGCCGGTGTCTCGTTGGCAACCATCATCGGCAACTTGGCGTGGGGCTTCGGCTACCTGGGACAGCCACATATTGTTACCCGCTTCATGGCGCTGCGCTCCCCGGCTGAGGCAGCCAGCGCACGCCGGACCGGAATCAGCTGGGTCACCATCTGCTTTGCGGGTGCGGTGTTCACCGCGCTCGTATCGACGGTCTTCTTCGCCGAAACACCGCACAGTGTCACTGACCAAAGCGGCTTCGAAACCATCTTCTTGGACCTGGCCCGCATCCTCTTCCACCCACTCATTGCAGGTATCGTCCTTACAGCGGTGCTCGCGGCGATTATGTCCACAATGTCCTCCCAACTATTGATCACCTCCTCCGCGCTTATTGAGGACATCTATCGGGCCGTGACGAAGCAGCGTCCGAGCCAGACTGCCCTGCTGGTGCTTTCGCGCACGATGGTGGTCTTGGTTGCAGCGGTCGCGATGGTACTGGCGATCAACCCATCGGACACGATCCTGGGCCTGGTCGCGTTCGCGTGGGCAGGCTTCGGCGCAAGCTTCGGCCCCGTTGTAATTGCATCGTTGTACTGGCGTCGTCTCACCGCCCCGGGCACCATCGCTGGCATGATCGTCGGTGCAATCACGGTCTTCGTGTGGGGCTCCTCCGACACGCTGTCCGGCATCATCTACGAAATCGTTCCGGGTATCGCATTCGCGACGATCGCGCTTGTCGCTGTCTCCTTGCTGACCAAGCCGAAGCAGGGCGTCGAAGACGAGTTTGACCGTGCTCTTGCAGTGACGAACTTTGCGCTCACCACTCCGGACGCAACGTTCGCTGACGCGCTCAAGGCGACTGCGGGAACCGAAGGGGCCTCCCACGCGTCTAACTAGACGTGCGTGTTTACCTCACTCTGCTACTTATCCTGACCATCGCGTACGCCCCGTTTCCAACGGGGTTTTCGCGTATCGACGCCCCCACGACCCGCCAACGCGTTACTATCATCGGCTACGAGCGGGACAACTTCGGACCAGGCTGGCAGCGCCATGCCACCGGATGTACGACTCGCGAGCATGCCATGGCGTACGCGTTTGAGCAGCCTAATTGCAACGTTCCCCACCGGCAGTGGGAGCCGGTTGACGTTATCGATCCGTACACCCGCGAACGCATCAGACCTAAGGATGTGGAGCTCGACCACCTCTTCCCCCTCTCCGCAGCATGGGACATGGGTGCTTTCGCCTGGAGCGACGAGCAGCGACTCCGGTTCGCGAATGACCCCCACAACCTCATCGTGACCTCGAGCAAGGCGAACCAACAAAAGTCAGACATGCTACCGAGCGAGTGGATGCCTCCATCGATCCCGCAGCAATGCGCATACGCACGGCAGCTGGCACGCGTTGCAAACATGTACGACCTGCGCGTAACCACCAATGACCTTCGCACAATGCGCCGTGCATGCAAGGGATGGCGAGGCGTCGCCGCCCACCTCATTGGAATTGGTATGTTCCCTACCACCAATTCGCCTAGGTGATGGTGGACGTATCAAGTACAGTGGTTGCCTATGACTACTCTGTTAACTTTCCTTCACGTCGCAGCCGCCATCTTGCTGCTGGGCCCGATCGTCGTATCCACCTCGATGTTCCCGCGCCAGGCCGCCGAGGCACAGGCGGGCGATGCGGCCGCTGCCGGTCGCGCGTCGATCCTGTACCGCATCTCGCGCACTTACGGCATCGCGTCATCACTCGTTCCGCTGCTCGGTGTCGCCATCCTCTTCGGCGACTGGGCTGCGTACAAGACGAACTACTTCCTGCACACCTCTATCGTGTTGGCAGTCATCGCCTGGGCACTGCTGCTTTTCGTGGTCATCCCGACCCAGCGCAAGATGGTCGGTACACTCGGTGAGCTGGAGCCAGCCGAGGCCGACCCAGCCGATGTCACCGCGAACTTTGAAAAGTCGAAAGCGAAGGCTTCCGCGTTCGCTGGTGTCTTTAACCTTTTGTGGTTCATCGTGTTGGTGCTGATGTTCTTGCCAGCACCAACTGTGTAGTTACTAAAACTTTATCGACGACGCCAGGCTAAGCAACGCCAACACGATCGGAACAACGATCGCGGCAATCTCACCCGGTGTCATATCGCTGGAGCTTTCGGATTTCGACGAGGAGTCCCGCTCCGAGCTCTTGTCGGAGGACAGCAGCCGGTCGTAGAGACCGGCTTCATTTATGCCAGCAGCTCCAAAAACCAGGTCCGACGCCTCGGACTGACTCACCCTCTTCCCCTCAACAATCGGGGCGGCCCACAGCCAATCCTTTCCGTTAATCTTGATGCCATTTATGCTGGCGAAACCTGCGTTGCCGAATGCTGGGCCGGCTGACAAGACCCCTGCAAACTTCTTTGTCCCGTCCTGTTCCTCGACCCAAATCGGTCCACCGGAGTCGCCTGACTGGGGTGAGCCCACCGTCGCAGAAAATCCTCCCCCACCACGCGCAGCGCGATTCCCGAACATCGTGGCTGTCAACGACGGCTCCCGAGAGTCGCAGAAAATCCTCCCCCACCACGCGCAGCGCGATGGAACTTCCCACAGGTAACGTCGTTCGTGCCCGTGTGGGATGTTTCCCCGTGGAAGCACGTCTTCACGCCCCGCTTGATCGAAGTGATGTCGGCCTTTGCGTCACCGGAGTAGATGTTTTCGCCCATCGACACGCCCCGGTCCCACTCGATCCAGGCAAAGTCATTCGAAAATGAATGATCGTATCCAGGTGAGAGATGCAGCGTCCCGATGCTCTCCGTAGTGGGACGATCAGTTTTCCTGTCGTATAACGCGATACGAGCCCCATCGTGTCCACAGTGCGCAGCGGTGTAACTGACACCAGCTTCATGATCGTTAAATCCCAGCGTGCACAGACCACTACCGGTATAGATAGCATCGCCCTGGGTCGGCTGGATTGGTGCCGCGGTAGCGCTTGGCACGAGGACTGCAGTCGAGCATGCTGCGACGGCCAGCGAAGATATGAATTTCCTTGTCAACATACTTCTATACTGGCACAGTTCTGCAGGAATGCTAATGAGCTAGCTGTAATTCACTACGCCTGGTAGGAACCCTGCGAGTGCACTGAACCCGTCAGTCACAGCGCCACGAACCGCATCAGCAGCCGGGCCAACGGCCGAGCCCGAAGCCGGCATCATGAGGTTCTGCGCATACAGGCCCAACAAGCGTGACTCAGCGACGCGAGGCCCATCAGTAGCGTGCACGCCAACGACCAGGTCGCGCGAACCCAGCAGCGGTACCTTTTGTGCAACCCACTGCGAAGAAACAACGCCAACAAATCCGCGGCCCGGAATCCACAGCGGGCCACCGGAGTCGCCGGGACGGGTCATCGGCGCTTCGACGAAGAACGTATTTCCTTCTGCTCCGCCGAAGCGACCACACGTGGGGGCGCCCGTCGGTCGGTTCGAGGTTTGCCCGAAGTAGCACACGCGCTCACCTACGGCGATTGTGTTTGGGTTTACCCACGCGTCACCGGAGAACCGGTTGCCGCCGATCTGCACCGGCGCATCCCACTGGATAGCGGCCCAGTCATTGCCAAGGCGGCCGTCGTACGCCTTCGAGCGATACAGGGTGCCGAGCTGTGGCGAAGCAACCCTCGCGTTGTGGTCCACGATGCGCACACGCGCACCGTCCGGTCCGCAGTGCGCCGCAACCAGGCTTCGCCTGCGAGACGGTTCATTAAATCCGACGGTGCAGTAACCGCCGCCTTCAACCATCACGGCTCCGCCCTGCTCTACGCGCTGCAGGTTCTGTGCCTGCGCAGTCGGCAAGTTCGTTACGACGCCCACTCCGAGCGCAAGCGCCCACCCCAGCGTGAGCAAACGGCGATTCAACTTCATGCCTGTGCAGTCTACTGCACAACCAAGCAATGAAAAACGCACCCGTCGAGTAGTCATTACTCAGCAGGTGCGCTCAGGATCAAGGGCGCTTAGTCCCAGCTGCGGTCATGCCCGCGGCCACCGCGGCGATCGTCACGGTCGTAACCGCCACGTCCCCGCCCGCGGCCACCGCGGCGATCATCGCGGTCGTAACCGCCACGCCCGCGCCCGCGTCCACCGCGGCGATCATCGCGGTCGTATCCACCGCGCCCGCGCCCGCCGCGTCCGCGCGGAGGTGCACCGTGATCACGCTGAATATTGATCAGCTGACCGGAAATACGGGTATCCGTCAAACGATCAAGGACCGCGCTGTCCAGGTTCTTCGGCAGCTCAACCAGGGTGAAGTCCCCACCGATAGTGATGCGACCAAAGTCCTTGGAGCTCAAGCCCCCCTCGTTGGCGAGCGCGCCAACGATTGCACCCGGGCGAACATGCTGGCGCTTGCCAACATCCAGGCGGTAGGTGTCGAAGTTCTCCGAATCGTGGTCGAAGCGGCTGCGGCCTCCACGACGGTCATCACGGTCACGCCCGCGGCCACGGCGGTCGTCGCGATCCCACCGATCACGGTCCCGCCGATCGCGACGGTCCTTCGGCGGCTCCTTCATCAGGAACTCGTCACCCGCCAAAGCCTGCGTTGCCAAAGCAGCGGCGATGTCGTCCATCGGCACGTTGTTGGCAGCGGAGTATTCGCGGACCATGGACCGAAACACCTGCACCTCGCTCGCCTCGAGCGACTCGGTGATGGAGTCCATAAACTTCGTCTTGCGGCTCTCGTTGACTTCGTCGACCGTCGGCAGATCCATCTCTTCGATGGTCGCGTTGGTTACGCGCTCAATGGAGCGCAGCATGCGACGCTCACGCGGAGTGACAAAGAGGATCGCCTCACCTGTACGGCCTGCACGCCCGGTGCGGCCAATGCGGTGCACGTATGACTCGGTGTCATTCGGGATGTCGTAGTTCAGCACGTGGCTAATGCGCTCAACGTCCAGGCCACGAGCAGCGACATCGGTAGCGACCAGGATGTCAAGGCGGCCGTCGCGAAGCTGATCAACGGTACGCTCACGCTGCTGCTGAGCGATGTCACCGTTGATCGCAGCTGCGGAGAACCCGCGGGCACGCAACTTCTCAGCCAGCTCCTCAGTCTCCTGCTTCGTACGCACGAAGACAATCATTGCCTCAAACTCAGTGACTTCAAGGATTCGGGTGATCGCATCGAGCTTGTTGCGGTGCGCCGTGAACAGGTAACGCTGGGTGATGTTCGTATTGGTGCGCGTCTTCGACTTCACCGTGACTTCAGTCGGGTTGTCGAGGTACTGCTTCGAGATACGGCGAATAGCGTTCGGCATCGTCGCAGAGAACAGCGCAACCTGCTTCTCTTCCGGTGTGTCCTCCAAGATGCGTTCCACGTCTTCCTGGAAGCCCATGTTCAGCATCTCGTCTGCTTCATCGAGGACAAGGAAGCGCAGGTTGGAAATGTCCAACGAACCCTTCTCCAAGTGATCGATGACGCGGCCCGGAGTACCCACGATGATCTGGGCACCGCGGCGCAGACCGGACAACTGGATACCGTATGCCTGGCCACCGTAAATCGGAAGCACGGAGATCCCGCCAAGGTGGTCTGCAAACGACTGGAAGGAGTCTGATACCTGCAGCGCAAGCTCACGTGTAGGCGCGAGGATCAGTGCCTGCGGGTAGCGCTCCTTGCGGTTGATCCGTGAAAGGATCGGCAGCGCGAACGCGGCCGTCTTACCGGTACCCGTTTGCGCAAGGCCGACAACGTCGCGGCCTTCCATCAACAGTGGAATGGTTTCAGCCTGAATCGCGGATGGCTGCTCAAAGCCAACCTTCTTCACGGCATCCACGACTTCTTCAGGCAGATTCAGGTTCTCGAACCCGTTCACTGGCTCTTCAGCGGTCTCGTCTGCCTCTGTGGCCTCGTCCGCCTCGCTCCCAGCGAGGTCCGCCACGTCGCCACCGACGACGTCGGCAAGGCTCAAAATCTGCTCAGTCTCATTAGTTTCGGCATTGGCTGCGTCTTGCGCAGCGCCGGTTTCCTCAGAAACTCCCGCATCCCTGGTGTCCTCACGTGCAGCATCCGCTGCGACATCCTGCGGGTTTTCCTGATTTTCCGACACATTCATATCCGGCTCTTTCTCGCCGCCGGTGGCGTTTTCGGAAGTGATCATTGTTTCCCCACAGTACGCCACCCTGCAGTGATTTTCCTATTCGCCACTGGCAATGTCATCCGCGCCACGAGTCCGCCACCAACTTCAGCGCTTCGCGCCTCGAGCTCCAACTCCCCGTGGTGCGCACGCGCAATCGTATCAACCAGCGCCAGCCCTAGTCCGTGCCCCGGACGCGCACCAGCAACGCGCGCATTCGCCCTGCTAAATGGCTCTACGAGCTGGCTGACTGTGGCAGGGTCCAACACGTCCCCATCATTGACGACGCCCACTTCGACCCCATCACCGGATCCAGTCCGGCAAACACGCACCTGCACAGTCCCGTCCACGCCGTGGATACGAGCATTCTCGATGAGGTTTTGGATCGCGTGGCGCAATAGCACGACGTCGCCGAGGACGTGAATGTCTGGCTCGATGGTGGCGTCGATACCTTCGGCGCTCGAGGCGACAGTGGTAATGAGCTCTGAGATGTCAATGTCGCGCGCCTCGAGTACTTTGGCCTCGGCCTGGCTGAAGTTCAGCAGCGACGTGACCATCTCCGCAGACGACGCATTCACGGTGCGGATGTCGCGGATGGCGTCGCGTAGCTCCTCTGCAGGTGCATTCGGGTCTAGTAGCGCGACATCTGCGATGGTCTGAATGGTAGCGATCGGGGTTTTCAGCTCATGGGACGCGTTTGATGCAAAGCGTTGCCGTGCCGCGATGGAGTGCGCGAGGGACTCCAGCATCGAGTCGAGTGCGTGCGCGAGGTCAGCGACATCGTCAGCGGGGCCTTCGTAGTCGAACCGCTGATCAAGATCGCCGGCAGAGACCAGACGTGCAGTCGCCGCGATGGTACGTACGGGTTTGAGCAACACACCCGCGACGAACCAACCGATGGCGCCGGCGAGCGCCGTCAGCACGCACAGCGCGACGAGCGAGGCGCCGAGCATCACGTTGAGCACCTCGTGTGAGATGGGCACGGACCCATCAATAAATGCTCCGTCACTGCCGGGAACGCCCCCGACGCCCTCGATGACAGCTTGCACAGGTACCGGAGTCAGGCGCAGATAGAGGTACACCACCGCGGTCAGGCTCAGCCCTGCGGTAAAAACCGTTGCCACGAACAACCACGACGTACGCGCACGAAGTGAAAGCCTCATTGGTACGGCTCCTCCGCAACGTAGTAGCCAGCGCCGGGCATTGTTTGCACAATCCAAGGCTGCCCCAGCTTGCGCCGCAAGTGCGAGATAGTGACGCGAATCGAATTGGAGAACGGGTCCGCGTTCGCGTCCCATGCCTCTTCTAAGAGCTGCTCCGCGGAAATAACGTGCCCCTGTGCTCGCATCAGTGTTTCAAGCACCGCGAACTCTTTCGGCGACAACGCAATCGACGCGCCACTTCGGCGGACTTGGTGAGTGCCTCGATCGAGGATGACGTCGCCGCAAGTGAGCGTCGAGGCTATTTCGGGTGCGGCTCGTCGCAACAAGGCTTTGACGCGAGCCAGCAACTCGGGCAGCTCGAACGGCTTAGTCAGATAGTCGTCCGCCCCAATCTCGAAGCCTTCGAGACGATCCTCAAGTGTTGCGGACGCCGTGAGCATCAGCACTCGCGTGTTTGGGTACAGCTCACGGACGGTTGCACAGACGTCGTCGCCGTGAACTTCGGGGATATCTCGGTCGAGCACGATCACATCTATCGGTTGTGATTCCAGGCGGTCGAGCGCGGAGCGGCCGTCGTAACGCACATCAACGAGCATGTCCTCGCGGCGCAGTGCTTTACCTAACGCATCGGCGAGCAGCATCTCGTCCTCAACGATCAAAATCTTCGGCGGTGCAGCCACAACAGCCCCTTCCACGTTGGAATTCTTGTATTCTGCTGTGATTCTAATTGGGGCTTCTTACGGGGTCGCAATGTTAACGCTCTCGCAACATCGCCCTGCATAGCGTGAGGAGCATGTCAAAGACTTCCACACCGGATCTGCGAGTTCACGGTATTGATTACGCGCGAGCCGTAGCACTCGCAGCCATGATCTTCGCGCACCTCACCCATCCTGCTGGCGTCACGGGTCAGTTGCTCTACGGCTTCCCCGCGGCAACGTTCGCGTTCCTGGCTGGCATCTCGATGGAGCTGATGGCCCGGCGCGCCCAAGCGGTAGGCGGCGAGGCTGTTGCGCGCTGTCGCCATGGCTTTTATGTTCGTGGGACGCTACTGATTGTGCTGCATGCGCTCCTCGTGCCGTTCGCTGGCGACATCGAGGTTGTGCTCCTCGTCTTTGGCATCTGCTACCTCTGCTTAGCGACGCTTCCCCACTGGCCAACTGCGCGTTTGGGCTTGCTGCTTGCGGGGTTGCTCTTTGCTTCGGCTGCAACGACGGCGCTCGGGAGGGTTGTGGCGCTACCGGCCGCAGTCTTCGGTGCCCCCTACCCGGTCTTTTCGTGGGCGGCACTCATGGTTGCGGGCATGGTGTCGTGGCGTGTCATCCTCCACCACCCATGGCGTCGTTGGGTCGCAGTCATTGTCGCGGCGGCGGTGCTGCCTGCGGTGATTGCAGCTCGGCTGCACCTCAACACGGCAGGTGCTGGCCTATTCATCGCCGCGATCGATCCGAATGGGCACACCGGGGGACTCATTTCAGTGATCAGCGAGTGCGCCGTCGCGACTGGTATCACTGCGCTGTGTCTCATCCTCGCACAGTTTGTTCCGTTTGGTTGTGACATGGGCCGGATGCCTCTGACGGTGTACTGCGCACACGTTGTCACGGCCAACGGCCACAGCGGGGTGGTATACGCAGTACTCACGCTGGCAGTTGCTTTCGCCTTCGCTGTGCTGTGGCGCAGCTTCTACGCCCGTGGACCACTCGAGGCCGCGATGCGCATGGTCGTGGCTCGCGCAACCCGGACCGATCTCCCTCCTCTCAAGCAATAAAGAAAAGGAATACTTCACCATGAAACTGAACACTTCCACTCGTATTCTTAGCTCCTGCGTCGCTGCCGCGCTCGTAGCACTCCCGGCAGCACCTGCATTGGCAATGCAGTCCGATACGTTCGCTGAGCCTTCGGCAGAGTCCAACGCAGTAGTCTCCGTCCGCACCGCGGACGATGACCCAGACACCGGCGTGTGCACAGGTACCGCCATTGCGTCCCACTGGGTTATTACTGCGCGCCATTGTATGGACCACCTGCCACAAGCTGGTGGGTCCGTGCGTACTGGCCAGGGTGATAACCAGAAGTTTTATGACGTCGATAAGTGGATGACCACCCCGAAAGGCGATATCGCGCTGCTGCACACCTCTGAGGACCTCGGACTCGATGCTTATCCTGAGCTTGCTAGCGATATCCCAGCTGCAGGCAGCGACGCTACTTTCTACGGCTGGTCCTCTGATGGCTCTGGTGCCGGACGCACCCTTCCGTACGCAGACGCTACCGTCGACGGCCCAACCCCGATGATTCTGTTTGACGGCACCGACGGCGTCGAAGCCACCATGAAAGGTGGGGCAGCAACCCAGCCCGGTGATTCCGGCGGCGCGCTCTTCAGTGAGGGCAAGGTCGCAGCCATCGCGTCCGCATCACTGTTTATGGATCCAGACAACCCGGACTCCGCTGAGGAAGGAGTGAGCCCGAAGGTTGCGTTTGCGCCAGTTGCTTCGCAGGCGGACTGGATCCGTGAGCAAATCTCCGCCAAGGAAGACTCGGCCGAAACGACCCCCACAGAAAATGACGGCGGTACGCCGACGTGGATGCTCATCACTGCCGGTGCCGCCGTCGTTATCGCACTGGCAGTTGCCGCAGTTGCACGCTCACGGAAGCGTGATGCTGATACTGCACAGTAGCGCTGCCTGAAAACGCGACCGAACTCACAGAATTACCTGTGAATAATTTACAGAGCAGCGTAATTAAACGTTATGATGTCTGCCATGACTTCCCGCTCGTCGAAGCCCAAGGGGCTTACACACCGCCATATCCACTTCATCGCCCTCGGCTCGGCGATCGGCACCGGGCTCTTCTACGGCTCCGCCGGCGCGATTCAGGCCGCCGGCCCCTCGGTGCTCCTCGTATACTTACTCGGAGGGGCCGTCGTCTACTTTATGTTGCGCGCCCTGGGCGAGATGAGTGTGCAGCACCCGGTTCGTGGGTCGTTCGCGGTGTACACCAGGGAGCACCTTGGTGGCCTGGGCGGGTACATTACCGGGTGGATGTTCGCATTCGAGATGATGATCGTCTGCCTTGCGGACTTGACTGCCATCGGCATTTATATGAAGTTCTGGTTCCCGGACACCCCAGCATGGGTATGGATTACCACTACCCTGCTGGTCATTGGTGCGGCGAACCTCGCATCCGTGCGCTGGTTCGGCGAGCTGGAGTTCGCATTCACGCTCATTAAGGTCGTCGCCGTAATGGCGATGATCGTCGGCGGTGCTGCCATCCTCGCATTTGGTTTGGGTACCGACCCAGAGACGACCGGAATCTCTAACCTCTGGAACGACGGTGGCTTCTTCCCGAACGGCATCGAAGGCATGATCGCAGCGTTCATCCTCGTACTCTTCGCCTTCGGCGGAACTGAGATCATCGGCGTCGCCGGCACCGAAGCAGACGATCCGGACCGCTCGATCCCGAAGGCCGTCAACACCGTACCGCTGCGCATCCTTCTGTTCTATGTCCTCGCCATCCTGGTTATCTTGATGCTCAACCCGTGGCGTGCAATGACTGGTGAAGAAAGCCCCTTCGTTCAGATCTTTGACACACTTGGCGTGAACTGGGCCGCTGCACTGCTCAACTTGGTGGTCATCACTGCTGCCCTTTCTGCAATTAATGCAGACCTGTTCGGCACTGGGCGCGTTCTTACTGGCCTGGCGAAGGAAGGCCTAGCCCCGAAGATCATGAAGCGCACCATCCGCGACATCCCAGTAATGACGACCATTACCCTGTTGCTCGTACTCATCATCGGCGTGGTGCTCAACGCGCTCTATCCGAACATCTTCGAGACCATCGCAGCGCTGGCCACCTTCGCAACCGTGTTTGTGTGGCTGATGATCCTGCTGGCGCACGTCGCATCTCGTCGCAACATGTCCGCGGCAGAGCGCGAGACCTTGAGCTTCCCTGTACCGTTCTGGCCCTACGGGCAGTGGTTCGCGATCATTTTCATCTTGTTCACATTCGGCATCATGGTCTGGCTGCCGCAGTATCACATGGCGCTCGCCGTAGGCGTTGCATTCGTGGTCATCATGACTGTGCTCTACTTTGTCACCGGGCGCCCAAAGGCAGTTGCGGCAGCGCACGTCACTTACGAGATGAAGTAGTGGAAGTATGACACGCACGGTTGATGTGGTTGGTGCAGCCATTCTTCACGACGGCACCATCTTCGCCGCCCAACGCGGTAGCGGTAAGGCTCAGGCTGGACTGTGGGAATTTCCTGGTGGGAAAATTGAACCAGGAGAAACCCCCGAAGCTGCGCTCAAGCGAGAACTCAAAGAAGAGCTGTGTATCGACACCCGCGTGATTGACCATATCTGCACCACCACCCATTCATACGACTCTGTCACCATACGGCTCGCTGTTTACTTCTGCGAGCTGCACGTTGGAGAACCTGTGCTCACCGAGCATGCTGATTCCGGTTGGTTCCCCATCGCAGAGCTCCACCACCTGGAGTGGGCCCCAGCAGATATCGAGGCTGTTGAGCGGATTCAGGAGATTTTTTCCTAATGCGAACTCGTGCTTCGTTGCGTCGAGCCGTGGAACACGGCTTTCTCCAGGCAGATCATTCTCAGGCGTACTTGGAAAATCCCGTTCTCGTTACTAACAATGACGTCGAGAACATGTTTGGTGCAATCAGCGCTGAGTTGGAGTATGCCGACAGTTTCCGATTTTCAATCGCGTTCGTCACACTCGATGGTCTCAGCGCACTCAAGCAAAAACTGGTTCGATTCAATGGCACAGGCACGATCATTACTTCGGACTACTTGGGGTTTAACCACCCGGATGCGCTTCGCGAGCTTCTCACGTTTCGAAATATCGAGGTACGAATCATTACGGATATGCCTCATCATGCGAAGGGTTATCTCTTTGAGCATGGCGATCACGTTACTGCGCTGGTAGGTAGCTCAAATATGACGCGGAATGCACTATTCAGCAACACCGAATGGAATCTTCGTTTTTCTACCCATAACGACGGCGACATTGCTGACCAGCTGAACCAAGCGTTTGAGTGGCAGTACTCTCGCTCCGAACCGCTCACAGAACAGTGGATTAACGAGTACGAGCAAAACTCGTGGAGCCCACAACCTGTACGTAGTCCAGACCGACAAAGTATTGTCGGTTGCACATCCGCACAACGCATTATGCCAAATGCAATGCAGGTGGAAGCGCTCGAGGGGCTGCAGCGCGTGATTGATGCCGGCGAACAGCGTGCCTTGATTATTTCAGCGACCGGTACTGGTAAGACGATTTTGGCTGCGTTGGCGGCCCGAAACTTCGCACCGCAGCGGATGCTTTTCCTCGCGCACAATGAACAGATCCTCCGCAACGCGGCTGCAGAGTTTAGCAAAGTCCTAGAGTCTGCCCCTGAAGAAACTGGACTCTTTTCTGGCCTGCAAAAACAGCTAGACGCACGCTATTTGTTCGCAACCGTGCAATCCATGAGCAAGCCTGAAAACCTGCAAGAATTCTCCCCCTAGCGTTCGATCTCGTCATTATCGATGAAACGCATAGAGCTGGTGCCAATACATACCAGCGCATTTTGCAGTACTTCCGCCCTAAATTCACATTGGGCCTGACTGCTACTCCCGAGCGGACCGATAACTTCGACTTATACAAACTCTTCGACTACCAGGTGCCCTATGAGATCCGACTGGAAGGCGCGCTCGAAAATAAGATGCTCGTCCCATTCGATTATTACGGGGTAACTGATTATGACCAGGGTGGGAAGTTCTCGGTCACAAGCTCCACGCCATCCTCACAGCTCGTTTCGAGTGCGCGAGCTGCACATTTGGTGAAGATTCTGGAGGACTATTCATTCGCTAAAGGGACAAAAGGGCTTATATTTTGCAGTCGCGGAAAAGAGGCGAGGGCGCTCTCTGAGTACTTAAACGATTCCATTGTCCATGGGAAGCAACTTCGTACACGCTCTTTGTCCGGCAGTGACTCCATGGAAGAACGTCTCAAAGTTGTCAGAGCACTTGAAAACGGCGATCTAGATTACATCTTGTCCGTCGACATCTTTAACGAGGGTATTGATATCCCTCAGGTCAACCTTGTGATGTTTTTGCGCGAAACGCAGTCCTCGATCATTTTCACGCAGCAGCTTGGTCGTGGGCTTCGAAAGGCGGAAAACAAGTCATCTCTCAGAGTGATCGATGTCATCGGCAACTACACGAACAATTACCATATCGCGCTCGCACTCACCGGCGACCGTTCTGGAAACAAAGACAACATCAAAGACAAACTTAGACGTACGCGGCGTAGACCGCTCGCCGGTGCTTCGACGGTGAGTTTTGATGAGGTTTCCTTCCACCGCATCATCGAATCGTTAAAGCAGGCTCGCATTAATGGCCGACAGGCAAAAAGAGACGCAATCGAGACTCTACGGTCCAGGCTGGGTCGTGTTCCTTCCCTCGAGGATTTTGAACACCACGACGCGATGGATCCTTACCTTTTGGCATCTACTGATGCTAAATCCGCAAACTACTGGTCGCTCCTCGCTTACTTTGAGGTCGTATCGACCTGCCCTTCTGAGTTTGAAGATGCCGTACTGCGCATGTTAACGCGGGAGCTTTTGAATGGAAAACGCCCCCAGGAGCTATTATTGCTGCAAACTCTGCTTGCCGAAGGTGAAATGTCGGTCGAAGCGTTCCGCTCGCTTCTGAACGAGCACGATCTCGATTCTTCCAATCAGGTACTCGAGTCCGTGGAACGGATACTCAATCTCCAGTGGTTTATCAACGCAGTTCGGGAAAAGTACGGAAACACTCCAATTGCAATTCGTGACGGAGACCGCTTTGTGCTCCATCCTCGTTTTCGTAAAATCTACAGATCTTATTCCCGAGACCACCCGGATCCTGCGGTGAGTTTTCGCGCGCATGTTGATGACATCGTCGCTACTGGCCTACTTATTAATCAACGCCACTACAACGGCAGTGACCGTTTTGTTCGCGGCAAGACGTACACTCGCAAAGACGCAATTCGTCTTCTCAACTGGTATAGCGATTCCAGCAGTACTGTTTACGGATATCGGACCGACAAGCGAACACAGACATGCCCAATCTTTGTCACGTATCACAAAAGCGATGAGATGGAGGAAAGCGTGCGCTATGAAGATGAGCTTCTCGATCTCTCAACGCTGTACTGGTTTAGTAAGTCCAGGCGCACTTTAAAAAGCAGAGAGCTTCAGCCTATCCTCAACGGCGATGCTGAACTGCACCTCTTTGTTCAGCGAAAAGACGCGGACGCCACAAACTTTTATTACTTGGGGCGGGTTACATCCGAGAATCCAAAGCAAACAACAATGCCTGGGAAAGACGGCGTTGCACTCGATGTCGTAACAACAAACCTCAAGCTTGAGCTTGCGCTGCCTCAAATCCTTTTCGACACCATCACTGCCCCTCAAAATGTAGGTATCTCCGACATCCGCAAGTAAACGCCGCCCGGTTGTGCCCGGCTATTTCCGTTATCTTGGTTACATATTTCGATTGGTATTCCCAATGTGGCGGAAAATCTGCAATGATAGAGAGCGGAACATAGTTTTACTGGATTCAGGAGAGATCACATGACTATCACCAATCCGTCTACCCCGTCGAATAACATCACGCCAGGCAACAAGATTGTCTTGATTGGTGCTGGTGATGTCGGCGTCGCGTTCGCATACGCAATCCTCAACCAGGGTATTTGCGACCACCTCGCAATTATCGACCTGAACGAGAAGAAGACGTGGGGTGAGGTCGAGGACCTCAACCACGCAATGCCGTACTCAGGCCACAACACCAAGATCACGGTCGGCACCTACGAGGACTGCCGCGACGCAGCGCTCATCGTCAACTGTGCAGGTGTTGCACAGCGCGACGGCGAAACCCGCCTTGAGCTCGTGGGCCGCAATGTGAAGATCTTCGAGTCCATCAACAAGGAAGTGATGGCCAACGGCTTCAACGGCATCTACCTGGTTGCAACCAACCCTGTCGATGTCCTGACCTACGCCACCTGGAAGCAGACCGGTCTTTCCTCCGCACAGGTCGTGGGTTCCGGCACCATCCTGGACACCGCACGCTGGCGCTGCAACCTCGGCAAGTACTTCGGTGTTTCCGCAAGCTCTGTTCACTCCTACATCATCGGTGAGCACGGCGACACCGAGCTGCCTGTCGTGGCATCCGGCTCCGTCGCTGGCGTTTCGCTACGTCGTCGTCTGGAGAAGGAAGCAGAAACCGATCCGAAGATCTACGAGCGCATCGACGAGATGTTCGTCGCAACCCGCGATGCCGCCTACAAGATCATCGAAGCCAAGGGCTCCACGTCCTTCGGTATCGGTGCTGGCCTTGCCCGCATCACCCGCGCAATCCTGATGAACGAGGACGTCGTACTGCCAGTCTCTGCTCTCCTTGAAGGCCAGTACGGTCAGGAAGACATCTACATCGGCACCCCGGCTGTTATCAACCGCAACGGTGTCCGCGAAGTTGTCGAGCTGCACCTTGAAGATAGCGAGAAGGAAAAGTTCGATCACTCCGCCAACACCCTTCGTGGCGTGATGGTCGAAGCTGGCCTCACCGAGGCATAAGCCTTTCTCATACCCTTCGATTGCGCCCGCCGGACACATTCCGGTGGGCGTTTTGTCTGCGTTAGTCCTCCGCCCGGAGGTGCCTCGTTACGTCCAGAGCATCATCGCCGCGTGCAAGAGCGTCGAACGTGGCGCAGCAGGCGTCGAAAAGCTTGACGACGTCCTCTTCGTCTACATCTGCGGCGTCAAGCACTAGCGCGTTCGGGTCATCATCTTCCTCGGCAGGCGCGAGCGTCACACACTGCCCACCAGCCTGGATATCACCTAACGCGACCTGGGCCGCGAGTAGCGACACGCCAGTAACCGCGGTGGCCCCGATTTCTGCCAGCGGTGCGCACCGTTGCACATCTACCTGTCCCAACGTTTCCGGTGCTGCACAGACAGTGATCGCCACCGGGGTGTCCTGCAGCACCACATCGGAGGCTTCTCGGTCGAGTAGAAGGCTGGATTCAGACACAACGATGTGCTCAAGTGCGTCGAAGTACTCGGGGTAGCGCCGTGAAAACTCGGCGAGGTTTGTCAACGGGCCCGTGCAAATCAAACACAGGTCCCGTGTACCTCGCGCGCACGCGTCGGCCCACAACAGGTCCCAGTCATTCGCGACGTAGCGTTCTGGGACTCGGGCGTCACCCAGTCCAGCATCGCGCGTCGGTTGATGTTTTGGCGCGTCGCAACCTGCTGCGACCGCAACAGCGGGCAGGCCGCAGCGTGCCAACACCCACGCAGCATGCTGGGCACATTGCGCAGCTGAGGCGCTACCGCTTGAGGTTGTCACGCACTCCAATTCAGCCTGCCCACGATGGTGCGCAGCAACGACATATGCCAACGCAAGCGTGTCCTCGACCCCTGGGACGCAGTCAACAATTATTCGCACCGTGCTCCTTTACGCAGTGGACCTGTGCAGAGATTCCTTACCGTACATTGCCCAGAGCAATAGAGCGACCAGAGCAACTACTCCGCAGGCGCCAAACGCGATAGCAAAGCCGAACACCTCTGCCAGAAAGCCGATCACAATCGGCGCCGCAATCTGGCCGGAGTCCTGCACCATCTGATAGGTAGAAATCACCTTGCCACCTGAGCGGTCGTTGCCGATGATGTCAGCTAACGTCGCCTGCGAGGCAGGACTCATCAGCCCACCGCCAACACCCGCACACACTGAGACCAGCAACAGCACCCACACTGTCGTGGCGAGTCCGAGTGTGCCCGTGAATATTGCCGAGACCGCAAGACCTGCGAGAATGCAAGGGCGACGTCCGATTCGGTCAGCCAGCCGACCAGAAAACTGCAGCGTGACACCCGTGCCCAGCGCGAACGCAGTCAACGCAAGTCCGGATGCCGCGCCACCATTTGCAAATATCGCCGCAGCGAACAGCGGAAGGACCGAAACGCGCGCACCAAAGTTCACAAAACCATTTGTAAAGGCAACAGCGAGCAACGCACGGTACGTGGGTTGCTTCCAGGCTCGGCGCAGTGGCATTGGCGGCTGCTGTATTCTCGGCGCCTCTGGCTTGTGTTGCCGAGACGTAGCAACCCACACGATAGTTGCCGCAAGACCGACACCAACACCGTAGACTGCGAACGGAATTCGGTATCCAAGGAAACTGAGGCCAGCGCCGATGATTGGCCCGAAGATGTTGCCAAGCAAGAATGACGACGCATAAAGTGCATTCGCTCGCCCGCGGATGCCAGGAGGAATCACGCGAACGATGAAGGCCTGTGCTGAGAGCGTAAACATCGTGGATCCGAAGCCAGCGATAAAGCGCAACACCAAAATATGCCAGTACGCCTGAGCAAACGCCACGGCAAAGGTTGCAGTCGCAACAATGCTCAGCCCGGTGAGGTACACCGGCCGCGATCCGAGCTTATCCACCAGCGCGCCCGCGCCTGGCGCACCAAGCAAGCGAGCTGCCGCAAACGCGGAGATCACCGCTGCAGCGGCCGCCATGGACACGTTGAAGCTGGCGGCGAACTGTGGCAACACCGGGGCGATGAACCCGTAGCCGAGCGCAATGATAAACGCTGCGGTGCACAGCACCCATATCACTGAAGGCAGCTTTGGTGAAGCGCCGCCCTTATATGTTTGTTCCGTCATACCAGCGACAACACTAGTCTTTCTTCGCGTTAACATCCCATCACGCAACAAAGTTAGCACAGGTGTTCGAATTCATGGGTGATTTGGCCACTCCGTGTCCAGCTACTCTCGTACGCTTCGAAGCATGTTCTACGAATCAACGATTGCTCAAGAAATTATTCATCGCTTTGACGACACCGTCCAAGCCCTCAGCGCCACAGTCAAGCACCCTCGCTCTCTTGCACGACCAACTGGCTCGTGGCGCCCGCCGGTCATCGCATTGCCGCGAGTCATAGACAAGCAACACATCAACCTTGCGCTTACGCGGCGGAGAGTCGGCCCGCGGGCTCAGGCGATGGTGCAAGGTTACGGAGCGTCTGCACGTCCCGCGTACATCATCGAAGCACGATTCACCGCCCAGTCGGGTGCGCCGGTCAACCCCGCGGTAGCTGAGGGTTGGATGCGTGCGCTCTACCCCGACGCGACGGAGGACATGCTTCATCTTCTGCCACACCCATACGCGGCAACGTATGTCTGGCTAGTCGACGGCCACTTCGATCCCGTCCGCTCTCCTTCATCCCTGTTCGCTGGACTGAACGTAGCGTAACCGGTTGGCTACTGCCCTGGTTCGTCGTCAAGCGGAAGCATCTGACCCTCCCAGTCTTCAGCCTGGTCAGCAACCAGATTCAAGACATCAAAAAGCCTGTCGATGTCGGTGAAGCTACCCAAGTTAAGTTCTTCGGGATCTGCTTCCTCATCGTCTCCAGGAACCACAAACTGCACGTGGGCAGTGGCTGTGGCGTCGATAACTTCGACCTCCACGTGGACTTCAGCCTCTGTACCAACTTTTGCGAAGACGAGTTGATGGTTTTCGGCGTCCGGAAAGAATTCAAGCCCGGCGATACGTTCATCTGCAGCCTCGAGCAGGCTGCGGAACACGGTAACCACCTCGTCAGTGGCTATATGCTCAGCGACAGCGGACACAGCATCTTCGGCAGAAAATATAACTGCGACCAATGCTGCTTCAAAGTCCTCATCGTCTTCATCAACGTCAGCAGCCGCGATATACACGTTCGCCGCTGGCAGTTGCTCGTCGATAACAACGAACTGGATCTCAATCTCGGGGGTGATAGGAACAAACATCGTGTCATCGTGCACACGAGACTCAATACCTTCACGGTCTAGAGCCGCGGCAATGTCTTCTAAAAAGCTCACGAAGAATCCTCTACTCTTCCTCATCGTGGTTGTCACCGGCGGACGATGCCAAGCCTACTGTTCTGACCCCATGATGCGCATCCACGCTTCGCGGCCCTGCCAGCTACGCATGTCAAAAGCCTCCCATGCCCGGCGTTTGTGACGTTTTGGGTCGTACACGATTGACGGATGTTCGTTGATGATTGCGGTCGCGCGCCCGGGGTGGTCGTCGCCACGAAAATCGTAGCGGGGCCAGTTCGGCCCTGGTTCGCCGGTATGAAAGAACGACCCCCAGTTGCGCTGCATCACTTCAACTACTGCTTCAAACGCAACGGTGGAGCCAAACCGGTCGATCTTCGATGAGCGTGTACCTTCCCTATCGCCAAACACCGCCATCAGGTCGGCTGTGTGCATTGCTCCCAACCCGAGCCGCCGCATCGTCGCCGATGCGTATTCAAAGCGGTACATCCAAGTCGGAGCCACCTTACGGTGCTCCCCTGCAGCGATCACCGACGGTCCCCAAAACACGGCGTCAGCGAGAAACTCGGCGAAGTCCGTTCGCTGGCTCACGTCGCTATACGCCTGGATGACCGCTGTCGCGTTCTTCGCATCATATGCCTCGAGCAAGCGGCGTGCTGCACGCTGACGGGCTTTCGTCCGCTGATACAGAGCCTTTGCAAAGCTGGCCTCATCCGCATTGGTCCCGATGATCAACGGCACCGACGCCTGTTGCCCGGCGCGGAACATGTCCAGCGGGTGAGCTGGCAGCGTGGTGCCATCGACCGTCGGCATGAAGCTCAAATTCAGTTCGCGCAGCTCGCGGCCAGTAAACAGCATGGACTGCCCCACTCTAACCAGTTCCTCGGCCGGTACCTCCCGGAGGTGCTCGAGGGTAGATAGTCGCGATAGCCCCATGCCGTCAAGAAGTGTCGACGTCCACATCGCGGCTTGTGCCTTCGTATGAACGGAAGAAAGCGGAGTCGACTGGGCGATTGCCCGGTGGAACAACCCCCGAGCTGCCGGAGCGCACATCATATGGATTACTGAAGCTGCCCCGGCTGACTCACCCATGATGGTTACGTTATTCGGATCCCCTCCGAAGGCCGCGATGTTTTCGTGCACCCACTGCAGCGCGAGGATCTGGTCCAAAATGGCGGGGTTGGCAGCGCAGTCCTCGCCGATACTGCGCAGATCCAAGTACCCAAGCACCCCGAGGCGAAAGTTTAAGGAGACATAGACGATATCGGTGGCATTAGCCAGAAAGTGCCCCTGGAGTACTTTCTCATGACTCGATCCGCTTACGAACGATCCACCGTGAAAATAGATGACGACGGGGAGTACGTCGTCCGTATCAGGCCGAACGATGTCTGCGTGTAGGCAGTCCTCGGTGCCGATTACTGTGTCTTTCCACCCGAAATTCGTCTGCATCGCAGGTGGCCGATAGTTGGTTGTGGTGCGCACACCTGACCACGAAGGCGCAGGCTGTGGGACCCGAAATCGGTTCTCACCGCCCATATCTGCACCGTAGGGTACCCCGCGCCAAGTGCGAACCCCGGTTTGTGGATCAATAGTGCCAGCAACGATTCCCGAGGTGGTCTGCACCTGGAGGTGCTCCTGCGGATTGTTGCTGTTGAGATGCATGCCTTTTAGCCTAGCCCGGAATTCTGTCTATTCTCGTGGAGTTTCTAAGGCGGGTACGATGAACGCTCGTACCAATAATTAATAAGGAGAAAAACACACAGCATGTTAGAAAAGTTCCGCAAAGACAAGCACGAAGACGACGAAACTGTAGTCGAAATTATTGAAGACGCCCGTGCTGAAGACTTAAGCTCCCTCGAGGAGGAAGCAGGCCCAGCAGGCCGAGCGTTTATCGCAGCAGTAGATAAGGCTGTCCATCTTCAGTCCGGTGCCATTCGGGCTTACGTGAACTGGCTTCGCCGTCAACACCCGGAGCAAAGTCCTGCGGAAATCCAGCACACGATGGACAAGCATTTTAAAAACGTAGTCTCCGCAACAGGTGCAGGCGTGGGCGCAGCAGCCGCGGTTCCTGGCGTAGGGCTCGTCACCGGCGCAGCAGCCGTTGCTGGCGAATCGGTAGTCTTCTTAGACCTCGCCGCGTTTTACACCCTCTCTTCCATGTACTTGCGCGACGTCAATATCGAAGACAAAGAGCGCCGACGCGCAGGCGTGCTCACGGTCATGATGGGCGCCCAGGGCGTTGCGATTGTTGACACGTTGCTCGGCGCGGACCGAGCTCGGCCGAGGGAGTTGGCGTCGAAAAATGTCCTGACGCGCTTTGCTGGCCCGGGCCTCGCCGAAGTCAATGGCATCCTGTCTCGTGTGGCCATGAAGTCGTTTACGAAGCGGTTCCGCCGAGCATGGATTGGCAAGATGCTGCCTCTGGGGCTCGGCGCGATCGCGGGCACCGCCGCCAACCGCAAGCTTGCCGACCACCTGATGGATAACATCGCCGTCGCCCTCGGCACTCCTCCCTCCCAATTCTTGAGCCCTCTTCCGGAAAAGCCTGACCAGGAGGAGGCCGGCCTCAGCGCGAATCCAAAGAACCTTCTGCGCT
This sequence comes from Corynebacterium sp. CCUG 51687, assembly GCF_024453995.1. NCBI lineage: Bacteria > Bacillati > Actinomycetota > Actinomycetes > Mycobacteriales > Corynebacteriaceae > Corynebacterium > Corynebacterium sp. CCUG 51687. The sequence continues at coordinate 95,059 of NZ_JAGPYT010000004.1, forward strand.
GGGTACTCCGACTCTTTGGTGACGACGACAAAGTACGCGACACCAATCAGCAAGAAATTACCAAATAGCTTCGGCTCCGAAGTTCATTCCCGCCTCCCCCAAAACTGAGGCGGGAATCACGCACTTCCATCTTTCGCCTACCCCCGGTAGCACCTCTGCTTTAGTTGGAGAACCACACCCTGCACCGCTACCGAAACACAGCGCCCCCTCAAATACGCGAGCCTGCTTTGGCCCCACCTTCTTGGTCCCCCCGAGACTGCACACGAGCGCTTCTCGACAGCTGCCACCGTGAATGCTGCTCGACGCCCACTCTGTACTTCCCCGCACGCCAGGCCAAAGTCGACGTGCCCGCCTCACCTCTTCAAGAGTTCGAAATCAATCAATCACGAGCAAGCAACCGTTCAAATACTTGTTGTCGAATGAGGACGTATCATTGATAACGGTTCTCATGAGACCCTTCTCACTCAAAACGGAAGATATGCCCATTTGTGGTGTATCAACCGCTAAAGGGGGTAGATCTCACAAGTACGAGGGCTTTTCGGGAATGTAAGGTAGCACTACCTAATCCCAGACAATTAAAGTCGTTGAAAAGTTACATACAACCCAAGAAGAGAGGCGAGCACCTGCCGTGAGCAGCGAAGATACGTTCGGCCAGAACGACTGGCTGGTTGAGGAGATGTTCCAGCAGTACAAACAGGATCCCAACTCCGTTGACGCGGAGTGGCGCGATCTTTTCGAGAAGAAGGGCACCCCGCCGACGGTGGCAAACACCCCGGCACCAAAAGGTTCCTCGAAGACTGCGACGAGCGTCACCAGCTCCACGAGCGCTCCTACCCAGGACGGCCGTCAAACCCAGGTAGACCGCGCAGCCGCCGAAGCAGCTCCAAAGCGCACCAAGAAGCCGACCGCTTCCCCGTTGGACAAGCTCGATAGTGTCGAGGTCACTCCAGGCGAGGAACAGCTCAAGGGTGCGTTCCGCGCTATCGCGAAGAACATGAATGAATCGCTCGAGGTGCCAACCGCCACCACCGTGCGCGATATGCCGGTCAAGCTCATGTTTGAAAACCGCACGTTGATCAATGAGCATCTCAAGCGCACTCGCGGCGGCAAGGTTTCGTTCACGCATATCCTTGGCTACGCAATCATTCAGTCCACTAAGCTCCACCCGGACATGAATAAGAACTACAAGGAGGACGGCAAGAAGTCCTTCGCAGTTCAGCCTGAGCACATCAACCTGGGTCTAGCAATCGACCTGCCGCAGAAAGACGGGTCCCGCTCCCTGGTCGTCGCTGCGATTAAGGAGTGCGAGAACAAGTCGTTTGCGGAGTTCGTCGAAAGCTACGAAGACATTGTGCGTCGCGCGCGCGACGGCAAGCTCACGATGGACGACTTCTCTGGCGTAACCATTCAGCTGACCAACCCAGGTGGCATCGGTACCCGCCACTCGATTCCGCGTCTGACAAAGGGCCAGGGCACCATCGTTGGTGTCGGCGCAATGGACTACCCTGCAGAGTTTGCAGGTGCCAGCGAGGACCGTTTGGCGGAGCTGGGCGTCGGCAAGCTTGTGACACTGACCTCCACCTATGACCACCGCGTCATCCAGGGTGCAGAGTCTGGTGAGTTCCTGCGCGATATTTCGCAGCTCCTCGTCGACGATAAGTTCTGGGATTCCATCTTCGAGTCCCTCGAGATCCCGTTCCTCCCGATGCGCTGGGCGAAGGACCTGCCGAATTCCGGCGTGAACAAGGACACCCGTGTCATGCAGCTCATCGAGGCGTACCGCTCCCGCGGCCACCTCATTGCTGACACGAACCCGCTTCGTTGGCGCCAGCCGGGCCTGCAGCAACCGGACTCCCGTGACCTGCTGATGGAAACCCACGGCCTGACGCTGTGGGACCTCGACCGCACGTTCCACGTAGGTGGTTTCGGGGGCAAGGAAACAATGACGTTGCGCGAGGTGCTTAGTCGCCTACGTGCTGCCTACACCCTGCACGTCGGTGCTGAATACACCCATATTCTCGACCGCGATGAGCGTGAGTGGCTGCTCGAGCGCATCGAGGCTGGCATGCCGAAGCCGACGAATGCTGAGCAGAAGTACATCCTGCAGAAGCTCAATGCTGCTGAAGCATTTGAGAACTTCCTCCAGACGAAGTACCTCGGCCAGAAGCGCTTCTCCCTCGAGGGTGCCGAAACACTCATCCCATTGATGGACGCGGTGATTGATACCGCCGCTGGCCAAGGCCTCGACGAAGCTGTCATCGGCATGCCACACCGTGGTCGCCTGAATGTGCTGTTCAACATCGTGGGCAAGCCTGTCGCTACGATCTTCAACGAGTTCGAGGGCAACATGCAGTCCGCGCAGCAGGGCGGCTCCGGCGACGTGAAGTACCACCTCGGCTTCGAGGGCAAGCACATCCAGATGTTCGGCGACGGCGAGATCAAGGTCTCGCTGGCCGCGAACCCGTCACACCTCGAGGCTGTTGACCCAGTGCTCGTCGGTATTGCCCGCGCAAAGGCAGACACGCTGCGTGAAAACGGTGTTCGCGACGACAATCCAGTGGTTCCGATTATGCTGCACGGCGACGCCGCATTCGCTGGCCTCGGCATCGTGCAGGAGACACTGAACCTGTCTCGCCTCCCTGGCTACTCCGTTGGTGGCACCGTCCACATCGTTGTGAACAACCAGATTGGTTTCACCACTACCCCTGACTCTGGCCGCTCCTCCTACTACGCCACCGACCTGGCCAAGGGCTTCAACTGCCCAGTGTTCCACGTCAACGGCGACGACCCGGAGGCAGCCGCCTGGGTTGCTCACCTGGCAACCGAATACCGCCGCGCCTTCGGCAAGGACGTCTTCATCGACCTCATCTGCTACCGTCTGCGCGGCCACAACGAGGCAGACGACCCGACCGTGACGCAGCCAGTGATGTACGACCGCATCCACTCCCACGACTCGGTGCGTACCCGCTACACCAAGGACCTCATCGGCCGTGGCGACCTCACGCAGGAAGAAGCCAAGATCGCGGCACAGGACTTCCACGATCAGCTTGACGCAGTCTTCTCCGACGTCAAGTCCGCTGAGGGCAAGCCAAGCGAGCAGACCGGCATCACGGACTCGCAGAAGCTCACTCGTGGCCTGGACACCTCGATCAGCGAGGATACGTTCAAGCGCCTTGCGGATTCGTACGGCAAGCTGCCTGAGGAATTCGAGCCGAACAAGCGCCTGAACAACGTGCTCAAGAAGCGCGGTGGTTCCTTCGAAAACGGCGACATCGACTGGGGCTGGGGCGAGCTGCTCGCTTTCGGTTCCCTTGCAGAGCAGGGCAAGTTTGTCCGCCTTGCAGGTGAGGACTCACAGCGCGGTACGTTCACGCAGCGCCACGCGGTGCTCTACGACCCGAATAACGGCACTCCGTACAACCCACTCGACGCAAACGCGGAAGAACAAGACAACGGCGGACGCTTCGAGGTGTTCAACTCTGCACTGACCGAATATGCAGGTATGGGCTTCGAGTACGGCTACACCCTTGGCAACAAGGACGCTGTGGTCGCATGGGAGGCGCAGTTCGGCGACTTCGCCAATGGCGCACAGACCATCATCGACGAGTACTTGTCCTCCAGCGAGACCAAGTGGGGCGAGCTCTCCAGTATGATTGCCCTCCTGCCACACGGCTACGAAGGCCAGGGCCCGGACCACTCCTCCGCCCGTATCGAGCGCTTCCTCCAGCTGGTCGCCGAGGGCTCGATGACGATTGCCCAGCCTTCTACCCCGGCAAACCACTTCCACCTGCTGCGCCGTCAGGCGCTCGGCGAGATGAAGCGTCCGCTCGTTGTCTTCACTCCGAAGTCGATGCTGCGCAACAAGGCCGCGGTCTCGCAGCCTGCAGACTTCATCGAGGTAGACAAGTTCCAGTCAGTTATCGACGACCCAGCATTCGTCCAGCGCGGCAACGTCAAGGTTGACGGCGCGAACCATGGCAAGGTCACCACGATCCTGCTGTGCTCCGGCAAGATCTACTACGAGCTGGAGAAGCGTCGTAAGAAGGATAAGCGCGACGACGTCGCCATCATCCGTATCGAGATGCTGCACCCGATTCCATTCAACCGCATCCGGGATGCGTTCGAGAACTACCCGAACGCGAAGGAAATTCGCTGGGTTCAGGATGAGCCCGCTAACCAAGGCGCATGGCCGTTCTACAACGAGCACCTGCGCACACTGATTCCGGATATGCCTGAAATGGTCCGCGTCTCTCGCCGTGCGCAGTCGACCACTGCAACCGGCGTGGCGAAGGTCCACCAGGAAGAGGAGAAGACTCTGCTGGATGAGGCGTTTGCGAAGTAACTAGCGCTACGCACAATGGCGCCCCAACCGCTTACTGCGGTTGGGGCGCTTCCCTGTTGCGGATTCACTCATTTGGCTTGCGCCTACGGAGTAGTTGTCGCTTCGGCTTCCCCGCCGTTGGCATCGGGGTTTTCAACGTTGATGCTGGCGTATTCACGGAGCCAATCCGCAGTAACAGCGCGGGGTTCTTTGCCCTGCGCGACTTCCTCGCTCATCTCTTCCAACTGCGCTGTGCTGAGCACGCGCGTCATTGCGTTGATGCGCCTGACTTCCTTGCGCGCAAACTTTGATTTGTAGAACAGCGGGATAACGCTGTTAGGAAGGTGCTCGAGCTCCACGTGCGACGCACAGCCCTGCGCAGGGGAAGGGTCAACCGATTGGATGTTGCTGGGCAGCGCACCCGCAAGAAGAGCGAACGTCGCTTCTGACGGATCCGCACCGTCGAGACGATCGTGCGCTATATCGTTGTCGAGCTCTTTCGCTCCGTGTGCGTCTAGCGCTTGCAACAGAACACCAGAGCACGCAACGACCATATCGACGTCTTCTTCTTGCAGCAGTTCGGCTGCATTTCGGAAGTACACGTCATTGAACGGGACTACTCCGGCAGGGTGCCCCATCGCTGTAATGATCTCGTAGTAGATCTCCCCCAGCACTACCTGTTCAGGTTCTGAGGTATCAATCCCGATTTTGACGATGTTGCCGCGGGATTCGCCGTTGACAAACTTCACCGGTGAAAGCGAGTCATCTGTGCAGCCAGTCAACCCGCCGACAAGGCTCGTTGCCAGTGCCGCAGCAATCAGTGTACGGAGAGGACGCAGGGACACCATAAATACCTTCTTCGTAGTGTGCTCAGACGAGCCTGGAAAACAGAGCTAGTCTAGCGCGCTGCGTTGTCTTCGGAGGCGTCGCTATCGGTGGACGACGGCTCAGTTGGCCGTCCAGTGTCGCGCTGTGGGCGCATTGCGGCGATCATGTCGCGGGCTCGACGCGCAGCGTCAGGTGCACACAGCACATCGTATCGGCGCGCGACGATGCTTGTCGCTGAGGCGAAGTCACGCTTTCCACCTGTAAACGCGTAAGCGATAGCTGCGAAAATTGCTCCGAACACGCCACCCATCGCGACGCACGAGGCGAAGATGCCCCACCCACCTTCTTCCGCGAACAGCGAGAAAATGATGCCGATGAACATGCCCATCCACAGGCCCGATAGTGCACCGCCACCAAGTACCTTGCCCCACGTGAGGCGGCCCGTAATACTCTCAACCTGCATCAAGTCCACACCGACAATTGTGAGCTTCTCTACCGGAAATTCCTTGTCCGACAGCGTGTCAACAGCTTCTTGCGCCTCCTGGTAGGTATTAAAACTGCCTACCGGCCACCCTGTTGGCACTTCGCGCGCTACCAGGCGGTTGTTGTTGAGTTGGGCCATTCGTTGTCACTCCTCTGCTCGTATGAACATCCAGCTTCTCTGACTATACTGAAGCCCGTTATGGCAAACGCAGAACTCATTTCAGAATCCCAGGTCCGCGAAGCGCTTGCTCGCGTTGACGATCCCGAAATTGGAAAACCCATTACCGAACTCGGGATGGTGGAGTCCGTACGTATCGACGGCCCCAACGTCACCGTCGGCATTTACCTCACCATCGCCGGCTGCCCGATGCGTGACACCATCGAGGGCAACGTCCGCGCAGTCGTAGAGGAAATCGACGGCGTGGAGAACGTGACAGTCACGCTTCACACTATGAGCGCGGAGCAGCGTCGCGAAATGGCTTCGAAGCTGCGTGCACAGCAGCCCGGGCCCGACATCCCTTTCGCTGACCCGGCGTCGCGCACCCGGGTGTTCGCGGTAGCTTCAGGCAAAGGTGGCGTCGGCAAGTCCTCGATGACAGTGAACTTGGCCACTGCAATGGCAGCACAGGGCCTCAGCGTCGGAATTGTCGACGCCGACATTTACGGACACTCCGTCCCTGGTCTCCTCGGCTCTTCCGACATGGGGCCGACTGTGGTCGAAGACATGATCATGCCGCCGATCGCACACGACGTCCGCCACATCTCTGTGGGGCAATTTGTGGAGGGCAATGCCCCTGTGGTGTGGCGTGGACCGATGCTCACCCGCGCAATCCAACAGTTCCTGTCTGATGTGTACTGGGGCGATCTTGACGTACTCTTCCTTGACCTTCCACCGGGGACCGGCGATGTGGCGATCACAGTGGCGCAGCTGATTCCAAATGCCGAACTGCTCATTGTTACCACTCCGCAAGCAGCCGCAGCTGAGGTCGCTGAGCGTGCCGGCACAATTTCTCAGCAGACTGAGCAGCGAATTGCTGGCGTCATCGAGAACATGGCCGGGATGGTCATGCCTGACGGCTCCGTCATGAATATCTTTGGTGAAGGTGGTGGCCAGCAGGTTGCGGAGCGCCTGACCGCGCTCACAGATAGTGACGTGCCGCTGCTGGGTTCCATCCCGTTGGATCCGAAGCTGCGAGAAAACGGTGACACCGGAACCCCTGTCGTCACAGCAGAACCAGACTCCCCTGCCGCTGCGGCGATCCAGGAGATCGTCACCAAGCTGAAGATTCGCCGTAACTCACTTGCTGGCAAGTCCCTCAACCTTGGTGTGAAGCACACTGACGAATAGATCGGTGGGAACTAGGTAACGTCAGCCCAGGAGAATCCCCCTCCACTGGGCTGTCCCCCGTCCTCCGGCCCTTTCTTTGCCCGGGACTGTGGCTTTGATGGTTGGCGAGCCAGAGGCGCATCGTCTTCCATCATTTTGCGCGGATCAAAACTTTCGAGAAATTCCTCGTCATCTTCGAAGAAAAACTTCGCCATCGCGCGCTTTGGCCCCATAGACGCGTACTGCGACACCGTATCCAGTGGCTTGCGTAGCTCCTCAAACTCCTCGAGCTCACCGTTGAGCTCCCGCTTCGCGTTGTTGATCGCCTTGCGCGCAGCGTAAATGGCTGCGCGGACATCCTCGATAACGCTTGGGAGCCGCTCCGGACCAATCACAATGAGGCCGATGATCAGGATGAAAAAGACTTCACCCCAGCCAATACTGGAAAACACGGATCACATCCTACTCTCGGTGCCGCAGCGCCCGAAGCGTGGCGTCAACGGCGGCCACAATCGGTGATCGTTCCTTGTGATGAGCATCTTCACCGCAAGGCTCGGCAGGTTGCATCTCGTGGCACAGGCCGCTGAGCTTCGCCACCAGCGAATCTGGGGCTCGCAGGTCGTCATCCTTGCAAGCCTTTACACGTGCGGACGCTCGCCGCTGCACAAGAACATCTTGGAAGCACTCTGGGCACTCCAACATATGTTTCATAGCGCGACGGCTTGCAGAGCGCGAAAGTTCACCGTCTGCGAAAGCTGCAATTGCTTCAGGGTTCAAATGCTCAGTGGAACAAAACGCTCGCATCGGTAACGCTCCTTTCGCATCCGTAGTCAACCACTATCTCGCGCCCTAGCGTAGTCGAATTAACTCTTCGGTGGCGACGTCATGCCGCGCCTGCTCCTCGAGCGATTCACGCAGCTGAGTTCTACCGCGATGGATGCGTGAACGGACGGTACCCATCTTGACTCCAAGCGTCTCAGCGATTTCTTCGTACGTCATACCGACGACATCGCAAAGCACCACGGCAACGCGGAAGTCCGGACTCAATTCATCGAGTGCGTGCTGCAGGGCAGGATCGAGGTGCGCGACGTTATACGCCTGCTCCGGAGTCATATCAGTGCCGGGAACGCGCTCATAGTCTTCCGGGAGTGCTTCCATCCGGATCTTCGCCCGGTGGCGCACCATATCAAGGAACAGATTCGTTGTAATCCGATGAAGCCAGCCACCGAACGCACCCGGTTGGTAACTCTTTAAGTTACGGAACACGCGGATGAAGGTTTCTTGCGTAAGATCTTCCGCGTCGTGCTGGTTACCTGAAAGACGGTACGCAAGACGATACACACTGTCGGCGTGCTCTGCGACGAGCTCAGCCCACGAAGGCATCGCCCCCACCCCAGCATCAAATGCAGCCGTACCGCGCAAATCTTCGGGCGCGACGGAATCATGTTGGGCGACAGCATCATCAGGTTGCATGCTTCATATTGTGGCAGATTGAAATCCCATTCACCAACGGAAAAACGTAAAGGTTACTGCATGCGCGTAGCACACACGCTGTGAGGACAGTTCTGGTTATGATGTTGGCTGTGAGTGCGACCGCTTTTGATCAGTTGACAAATTACATCCATCAGTCTTTCACTGATGCCGAGCAACAGCCGTTCCCTGCTGCTTTCCGCGAAGCGTTGAAGTACGCCAGCGTAGAAGCGCAGGAGAACGGAGTCCGTGCGCCGTCGGTCATCGTCGGCACGTTACTTTCGACGCTCGCTGCAGCCTGCCCAAGTGGTCAGTCGCAAGGCGCAGTCGCCATCACTCCGGCTGCAGGCGTCGTCGGGCTCCACTTGCTGCGTGGTCTTCCAGAGCGCGCATCGCTTACCTGCATCGAACCCGAGGTCACGCTACAAACCGGCGCAAAGGAGGCATTCCGTGCCGCCGAGTACCCAACCTCCCGCACACGTTTCCTCACCGCGCGCCCGCTTGAGGTTATGGGCAGGCTTGCGAACGACGCCTACCACCTCGTTTACGCGGATGTCTCGCCGATCGAGTTCACCGCGGTTATTGATGCCGCCTGGCCGCTCCTCAGCGAGGGCGGCACGCTGATTCTCGCCGACTCTCTGCTGGACGGTACTGTCAGCGATTCGACACGCAGGGACCGCGAAACCGAGGCAGCACGAGAGGCAGATAGGTACGTGAGCAGCCTCGCCGCCGACCACGGAGCGCTCGTAGCTCGCCTGCCTCTCGACGGTGGCCTGACCATCATTACGAAGCGCTAGCTCTACGTACGCACGAACAAGGCCCGCTCGAACTTCGCTGAGCTTCGAGCGGGCCTTGCCTATGAGTGTCAGTTATTCCTGCACCACCTGATTTTTGCCGACGACCACTACGCCGTTGTCCGAAACAGTGTAGCGTTTGCGGTCCTTTTCAAGGTCGACGCCAATAATTTCACCGTCAGCTACATAGACGTTCTTATCGAGGATGCAGTGGCGGACCACCGCCCCTTTACCGATGCGCACACCTGGCATCAGCACAGAACCTTCAACGGTCGCGCCTTCCTCAACACGCACATCCGTGGAAAGCACTGAATTGCGTACGGTAGCGCCCGAGATGATTGATCCCGACGCCACCATCGACTCCTGTGCGATACCTCCCACGACAAACTTCGCTGGTGGAAGGTTGCCGTCCTCTGTGGAGTGAATCGGCCACGTCGAGTTGTACAAGTTGAACACTGGGTACGAAGAGATGAGGTCCATGTGCGCCTCGTAGAAAGAATCAATCGTACCGACATCTCGCCAGTATCCCTTGTCGCGCTTTGTCGCGCCGGGCACTTCGTTCTGCGAGAAGTCGTACACATTTGCTTCACCCTTGCGCACGAAGTACGGGATGATGTCGCCACCCATATCGTGATCAGAGTCCTCGTTCTGCTCGTCCTCGAGCAGCGCTTGAATCAGTGGTTCCGTAGAGAATACGTAGTTACCCATCGAAGCGAACGTCATATCCGGATCGTCCGGGGTTCCTGGTGGATCCGCGGGCTTCTCCAAAAACTCGGTGATGGTGCCGTCCTCTTCGGACTGGATGCATCCGAACGCCGTAGCTTCTGATCGAGGCACGCGGATACCGGCCACCGTTGCAGCCTTGCCTGACTTGATGTGGTTCTCCACCATCTGCGAAGGATCCATCCGGTAGACGTGGTCTGCACCAAAGACCAGCACGTAATCCGGCTTATCGTCGTAAATGAGGTTGAGCGACTGCACAATCGCGTCTGCAGAGCCGTTGTACCAGCGCTTGCCACGACGTTGCTGCGCCGGCACCGATGCGATGTACTGCGGAGTCGGGCCAGATACGTTCCAAGCCGTCGCCACGTGCCGGTCCAGCGAGTGCGACTTGTACTGTGTCAACACTGCGATTCGCATGTACCCAGCGTTGACCAAGTTCGACAGAACAAAATCAATTAATCGATAGTTGCCTCCAAAAGGAACGGCCGGTTTAGCTCGGTCCGCGGTCAACGGAAACAGGCGCTTCCCTTCGCCACCGGCAAGGACAATTGCAAGTACTCTAGGCTGACTTCTCACGCTTCCGAGCCTATTGAAAACTTCGTGACCTTGCAGCCTTTTGCCTCCTAAAGTGGGCAGCGCTACATTTCAGTTTTTGCTTTCCTGCACCGACGTGAATTCGTCACTATGCTCGGGCGGTATGAGAGTCGGAATGATGACCAAAGAGTATCCTCCCGAGATTTACGGGGGAGCCGGAGTCCACGTCACAGAGCTCACTCGCTTTATGCGGGAGATCGTTGACGTCGATGTTCACTGCATGGGCACTCCCCGCGACATGAAGGACGTTTACGTCCACGGGGTTGACCCTGCCCTTGAAAACGCGAACGGTGCCATCAAGACCTTATCGACGGGCCTTCGGATCGCCCACGCCGCCAACAATGTTGACGTGGCTCACTCCCATACGTGGTACGCCGGGCTCGGTGGCCACCTCACAGGCCTTCTCTACGACATTCCGCACGTTGTCACTGCGCACTCTCTCGAGCCTGACCGCCCTTGGAAGCGCGAGCAGCTCGGCGGTGGCTACAACGTTTCCTCGTGGAGCGAGAAGAACGCTTTCGAGAACGCGGACGCAGTCATTGCCGTTTCCGCGGGTATGAAAGAAGCCATCCTTCGTGCGTACCCGAGCATCCCGGCGGACAAGATTCACGTCGTACTCAACGGCATCGATCCGGCAAAGTGGTATCCCACCGAGGGAACCGTCCTGACAGACCTCGGTGTAGACCCGGCGAAGCCGATCGTCGCGTTCGTTGGTCGAATCACGCGCCAAAAGGGCGTCGCGCACCTCCTCAAGGCGGCGTCGCACTTTGAGGAAGACGTCCAGCTCGTGCTGTGCGCAGGTGCGCCTGATACACCGGAGATCGCCGCAGAGACGAAGGGGCTCGTCGAAAAGCTGCAATCTGAGCGCGATGGTGTGTTCTGGGTACAGGACATGTTGCCGGCAGAAAAGATCCGCGAGGTCTACTCCGCAGCCGACGTCTTTGTATGCCCGTCAATCTACGAGCCGCTTGGCATCGTGAACTTGGAGGCCATGGCATGCGAAACCGCTGTTGTGGCATCTCGCGTGGGTGGCATCCCGGAGGTCGTCGTGGATGGTGAGACGGGTGTGCTCGTTGACTACGACAAAACGCAGCCGGAAGCCTTCGAGCGCAATCTCGCCGAGGCAGTCAACCGGGTGGCTGGTGACAAGGATCTCTCCCGAAGGCTGGGCCAAGCTGGCCTGAAGCGCGCCCGCAATGACTTCTCGTGGAAGACAATTGCGCAAGACACCGTCAAGATCTACGAACAACTCACGAAATAACGCAGGGGTGAACACCACTTAACGATGAGTACTTTCCGACCAGAACTTCACGTCACCGCAGACAGTGGCATCCTCGAGGGGCCAGCTGGTGTCATTTTCGACGGGCGCGAAGGAGAAAACAATTGGCATATTTTCTACCAATACCGCCCCACACCCGAAGCCCCGAGCCGCTGGGGCCACAACGTCAGCGATGGCGACCCGTTTAGCTGGGTCGAATGCAACGATGCCATTGTCCCCGCCGGTGGCGAATCCGCGGTTCGAGCAGGTGCCGTAATTGGTGCGCCGGAAGGCATCTACCTGTATTTCACTTCAGCAACTGCTGCTGGCAACACCATCCAGCTCGCCCACGCGCCTGAGCTGGAAGGGCTGTGCGATGAACTCCTCGAAGATACAAACGCCACACCTGGCGTACAGCGACTTGGCGATATCGTCGAGGACACGCCTGAGTACAACAACTTCCGCTCGCCCTGCGTCGTTCCTGACTGGAAAGATGACGAGCGCGAGGAGCACGATGGCTGGCTCATGCTGGCGATCACGGGCAGCGTCGATACGCCGAAGCCAGTCGTGCTTCGCTCTATCGATGGCGTTGAGTGGCGCTTCGAAGGACCTCTCACTTTTGATGGCGACCCCGGAATCGACCTCGATGAGACGCTAGTAGCGCCACGTATTTGCAGGCTCCGCGATGAAGTTGATTCCAAGATCTACGACGTCTTCTTCTTCACGCTTGAGCGCGGTGGCAAAGACCGTTCGGCCTACATCATCGGCAAGCTGGAGAACAACACGTTCCGGGTAACCACACCTGCACAGGCGCTCGATTTCGGGCACGATTTCACTCGCCCCCGCAACACCAACTACCTCCCGGTTGCGATGGACCCGGCGCAGCGCTACCAAGGCACCTATCTCTTTGGCTTTATGACCCCCTCTGGCCGCCAAGGGTCCCCGACGAAAGAGCCGAACTGGGAAACCGAAGGCTGGGCAAATACGCTCACACTGCCACGCTATGTCACACTCCAGGATGGCCACCTGTACCAGGTACCTGCGCCAGGGCTCCCCGAGGCGGTGAGCACGACGCGCGGCGCCCATTTGTGGACTGCGCTATGCGAGATCTCCGCAGGTGGCAGTGTCGTCGCTGAGATTGTCGACGGTAATGGTGAGGTCGCAGCTCGGGTCACCCATGCTGGCGACAAGCTCACCGTCGATCGATTCGATGGCCAAGTTGCGGAAGCCGAAATCGGCGAGGACGAGGAAGATACCATCACGGTTATCGTGGACGGTTCGACGCTCGAGGTCTATGCCGACGGCGGTGCAGTAGTGATGTCCTCGCGCATCTGGCCGGAGAACGGATGCATCGGCATCCGCTCCCGCGCCAAAGACGACGCCAGCATCTTGAACGAGTGGCGTCGTAGCCGCTAGCTGCTTCCTGAGCGGAACGGCTTACGCCTTGCGCAGGCGCACGAGCTGTGCGTGCGCGGTTACGGTCATGTGATCCGGCAGGGCGTCAAGACGACGCGCCAATTCGCCCCGCTCAATGTGGCGGGCGGATGGGCTCATTCCGACCTGGGCCGCGATAGATTCGCGGCCCAAACGCATCGGGAAGACAAGTTCCTTTGGGTCTTCGGCCAGCTCCAGGTGGCCCTCTGACTGCTCGACGAGGCGGTCCAGCTTGCCGGGCTCGACACCTAAGATACCGAGGGGCTCACGCAGCTCATCGAGGTGGCCTTGATCCGCAATGAGCGCTACAACCTGGCCGTCATCCGCAAGCACGCGAGCGAATTCTGCTGGGTTACGCGGGGCAAACACCACGGTAATCGCGTGGATGCTCCCGGTCGCAATTGGAAGCTGTTGCCACACATCGGCCACAATCGAGCCGATTCGCGGATGTGCCTTTGCAAGATACTTCGCAGCTGGAACCGAGATATCAAGTCCGACACCGCGCGCACCAACCACGGAGTCCAGGGTGTGCGACAGGTAGTAGCCGGTCCCCGCGCCGACTTCGAGGATCACAGGGTGGTCTTCCTCAGGCGCGCTGAGGTCAAGCACGTGTTCTACGTGCTCCGTCATCGCTTCAACGAACGGGGCGAAGTGCCCCTGCGACAAAAATGACTCGCGGGAGAGGACCATCTCCAACGAGTCACCGACATGTTGCAGACCTTTTCCGCTCGCCAGCGTAACGTAGCCCTGCTTCGCCACATCGTACGAGTGGCCACTTTCGGAAACGAGGCGTGAAAACTCCCCTTCACCATGAAGACGAGTAAGGTCTATAGGATCTGCCAGCACATCAATTATGTCTTTGAGCATGCTGGATATATTACCTTAAGTTTAGAGAATTCTTATCCTACGGCTTCAATCAGCAGATTTCCGAGCTCAGTAGCCTCTTCCTTGCTCATCTCGATGACCAGGCGACCGCCCCCGTCGGACGGAATCCTCATGACAATCTTCCGGCTTTCTTCTGCGGCTTCCATTGGTCCATTACCGGTGCGCGGCTTCATTGCTGCCATCTGTCGCTTCTCCTTCAGTCAAAACGTTTGTATCCAATACTACGCTGTTTTCGGTTAGCTGACTGATAGTCGGAGCAAAGCCGTACTTCTCACCGAGTGCGGTAAGCAGGTCATCGACCTGGTCCATCCGGTAGCCACGGTGCATCACTTCAAGGTGCACGTCTCCAATGTTGCCCTCCTCAACTGCGAGCCGGTTCGCGGACTTGACGTCCTCGGTCTCCATCATGGGTGGCAGCTGTTCGCCGCGCCCAAACAGCTGGCTAAAGAGCAAGAAACCAAGCACGCAAAAAACGGCAATGGCGATAATCAGGATGATCCAAGAAAGCATGTCATCATACTAGCGTTCAGTGCTCAGAATTTCGCACCAGGGCAGCCGTTGCCTCGTCTTCTGCTCGGAACCAAGCTGTCCGGATACCAACGCCCTGTCGAGAATTGTCGACGCCACCACGTCCGCCATCGGCCCCAGCTCCTCAAGCGGGCGGTTGCGGTGTACGCGAGTTCCAAGATCCGCTTCCGCAATAGCATTGCGCCCATACCTGGCGAAGGTGTCGATGAGCAGCCCCGACTCAACGCCGTATCCCGCCACGAACGGCAGCCGCAGCGCTGTATCTCGACGTATTGCATATTCGCCGGCCAGTGGCTGACCAATATCGCCCAATGCTGGGAAAAACCGTCGTAGCAACGGCTTTGCAGTCAGTTCCGTGACACGCCCGCCGCCAGAAGGCCGCCCGTCCAGGGATCTTTTGTAACGAGCTTTCACAAGGTGGATCTCCGGGGTCTTGAAGGGCTCGATGAGTGCATCAATCCACCACGGCTCGAGGGAGGTGACGTCGGCGTCGATAAACACGACGAACTCTCCGCGCGCGGCCTTCACACCGCGCCACAGTGCTTCACCCTTGCCTTCCTGCGGTTCAATCGCGCTGACCTCGCGCCAGTTCACCACACGGGCCCCCGCCCTGGCGGCAAGCGTCGCGGTGTCGTCGTGTGAATCCGAGTCGATGACCAGTACTTCCCCATCGCGCCGAACTGCATCTGCAACGCAGCAGCGTCGCACAACGTGTCCGACGGTTGCGGCCTCGTTCAGCGCCGGGATGACCACACTGACGCGCACTACGCAAGCCCCCGCACGGTATTGATCGGTGGCATATGTCCCTGGATGGCGGCGGTCATTCGGATCACGTCGAGGGTTTCGGCGACTTCGTGGACGCGAAAGGCTGCGACGCCGCGTGCGGCGGACCACGCTGTCGCTGCGAGCGTCCCTGCGACTCGCTCGCCAACTGCACGGTCGAGCGTCTCGCCGACGAAGTCTTTGTTGCTCAGCGCCATGAGGACTGGCCACCCTGTCGCGACGAGCTCGTCGACTCGGCGCAGCAACTCCAGTCCGTGGAAGGTGTTCTTGCCGAAGTCGTGCGTTGGGTCGATCATCACGAGCTCTTCGGGCACGCCGCAAGCAACGGCGCGCTCGGCGAGCGCTGTGGTTTCCCGGATGACGTCGGCGACGACATCGTCGTAGTGGACGCGGTGTGGGCGTGTGCGAGGTACCGCACCGCCGGTGTGGGAGCAGACGTACCCAACGCGATGCGCTCCGGCGACCTCGACGAGCTCGGGATCGTAGCCAGCCCAGGTGTCGTTGATTAGGTCGGCACCCGCCTCGATTGCAGTCTGTGCAACGTCGGCGCGCCAGGTGTCCACGCTGATGCGTATTGACGGGTGCCGGAGGCGGATGCCCCGGATGACAGGGACGACGCGTTCGATCTCCTCTGCGGGGTCGACTTCGTCGCCGGGACCTGCTTTTACCCCGCCGACGTCGACAATCGACGCTCCCTGCGCGATCACCGTATCGGCTCGATCCAGCGCTTGCTCTATCGCGAACGTTGCTCCTTTGTCGTAAAACGAATCTGGCGTCCGGTTGATGATCGCCATAACCTCTGCGATGCGGCCAGGCATCTCTTAGACGTCCTCGTTGTGAGCATCTCGCAGGCGCGCGTCTGTCATCACCTTATGTGCGTGCACGATGTGCGCGATCGCGTCGTCGACGGAGTCGGTGACGTAGAACAGGGATTCATCGCCCGGCGAGATGAGGCCGCGGCCAAGCAGCTGCTCCTCAATCCACGCAACCAGGCCGGACCAGAACTCGGTACCCATGAGCACTATCGGGAAGTTGGTAACCTTTTGGGTTTGCACCATCACGAGCGTTTCGAACAGCTCGTCCATGGTCCCGTACCCGCCCGGCAGCGCGATGAACGCCTGCGAGTACTTCAAGAACATTGTCTTGCGCGCGAAGAAGTAGCGGAAGTTCAGGCCGAGGTCGACCCAATCGTTAAGCGTTTGCTCGAACGGCAACTCAATGCCGAGCCCCACCGAGATGCCGTCGGCATCGTGGGCACCGCGGTTCGGCCCCTCCATCAAGCCTGGACCGCCACCAGTGATGACCGCGTATCCCGCCTCGACGAGCGCCTTGCCTACCTCGCATGACAGCGCATACTCTTCCGTGCCTTCGTTGAGGCGTGCGGAGCCAAACACAGTGACCGCCTTCGGCAAGTCGCTCAGTGCGTCGAAGCCTGCGACAAACTCAGACTGGATTCGCATCACACGCCACGGGTCCGCGTGCTTCCAGTCGTGATCGCTGTAGCCCAAGGACTCCAGGAGGCGACGGTCGTGCGTCGTCGGCTGTTCGGTGTCCTCGCTTCGCAACATGATTGGGCCGCGCAGTTTTCGCTCCTTGTCCGGTCGCGGTGACTTGTGAGGTGCCATGGGTCCTTCCTTCCTCAAAACACGTTGAGTTCGACTCTGCCAAAAACTTATATGCTAGGCCAACCCCTCCCCCGCTTGTCGTCCGAGTCCGGCCCTTTGTGACTGTGCGTTTAAGATGACAAGCATGTTACAAGGAGCGCAGGCCACAGGTATTGCCAATATTTCGCTGGACGGTACGGTACTCGACACCTGGTACCCTTCCCCTTCACTTATCGACGACCCCTCCGGCCTCACTTCCGGATCCCGCAGAGTCAGCGCGCACGAACTTGGGGACGCATTCCTCAGCCTGGTGGGCATGGACTCGGACCGGCTCGTCGAGCACGTGCCGGTGCGCACCACAATCGCGGACCTGTCCCAACCCCCTGTGGATGCCCACGACGTATACCTTCGGCTCCACCTGCTCTCCCACCGCCTGGTGCGCCCCTTCGAAGTCAACATGGAAGACTGCCTCGAACACCTCGAGCCGGTGGTATGGACGAATAAGGGTCCATGCTTGGCGGATAACTTCGAATTCGTGCGAACTCGCCTGCGTAGCAGGGGCAACATCCATGTCTACGGTATCGAACGGCTTCCCCGCATGGTCGACTACGTGGTGCCGACTGGGGTCTCAATCTCTGAGGCGGAGCGCGTCCGCCTCGGGGCCTACTTGGCTCCAGGAACGTCCGTGATCCGTGAGGGCTACGTCTCGCACAACTCCGGCGCTCTTGGACCGGCAAAGATTGAGGGGCGGCTCTCCTCCGCTGTCACGGTTGGTGAAGGTACCGAGGTTGCGTTGTCGGCGGTGCTGATGGCTGCGCGCGGCAGCGGACATAACCGGATCCCGCTACGAGTCGGACGCAATTGCACGCTTCACCCCGCATCGGGTGTAATCGGGGTGGATCTCGGGGACAACTGCGAGATCGGTGTCAATGTGATGCTGGAGCCGTCGACAATTATCTACGACACAAGAAATGAGACACATATTCCAGCAAGTGAGATTGCTGGTCAGAGTGATATCAGCATCCACCAAGAGCCGGCAAGCACCACGCCCGTACTGCGCGCGCGAAGCAGCTAACGCTCTAGTTTTACGGGCCGAATTCGCAGTGCACGGAGCGACACATCGGGGAATGATAGGCATGAATGTACATGAGTGTTTAAGGTAATTGCCATGTCTTTGAAAGCTTCACCGGTTGTTGCCCCAACTCAGGCGTCGACATCGTTACAGCGCGGACTGAAGACCCGGCACCTGACCATGATGGGCCTCGGCTCAGCAATTGGCGCCGGGCTCTTCCTTGGCACTGGTGTGGGTATCGCCGCAGCAGGCCCCGCTGTCATCATTGCGTACATGATCGCTGGCGCAATCACCGTGTGCATCATGCAGATGCTCGCGGAGATGGTTGCCGCGCGCCCTTCTTCGGGCACGTTTTCTACCTACGCGGAGCAGGCCTTCGGTCCGTGGGCAGGCTTTGCCATCGGCTGGCTCTACTGGTTCATGATGATCATGATCATGGCCGTCGAGATCACCGGCGCTTCCGCCATCATCGCATCATGGCTCGCGGTGTCTCCGTGGATCCCGGCGCTGACAGCGATTGTTATCTTCACGGCGATTAACTTCGCCGCAGTGCGAAACCTCGGCGAATTCGAGTTCTGGTTTGCCCTGATTAAGGTCACCGTGATTTGTCTCTTCCTCGCCCTCGGCGTGGCGCTGTGGCTGGGGCTCCTGCCGGGAACGTCGTTCGTCGGCACGACGAACATTGCCGAGTTCGGGTTCATGCCGAACGGCTGGGGTGGCGTCGCCACGGCACTGCTTGCAGTTGCGTTCGCATTCGGCGGTATTGAGCTGGTCACCATCGCGGCGGCCGAATCCGAAGACCCCGAGGTTGCCGTGCACTCTGCGATCCGCTCCATCATCTGGAGAATCGGCGTCTTCTACATTGGATCAGTGTTGCTTATCGTCTTGCTGCTGCCATACGAAGACATCGGTGGGGCGAACGACGCTTCCGAGTCCCCGTTTACCGCCGTGCTGCACTTGGCAAACATTCCGGGCGCGGTAGGCATTATGGAAGCAGTCATCGTCATCGCGCTGCTTTCCGCGTGCAACACACAGATCTACGGTTCTTCCAGGTTCCTCCACAACCTGGCCCTGCGCGGCGACGCCCCCGAGGCTTTCGCACGCACCGACCACCGCGGCGTACCGATGCGCGCCGTCGTGCTCTCCGTGTTCTTCGGCTTCGTAGCTGTCGCACTACAGTACTGGAATCCCCCTGGACTGCTCGCATTCCTGCTCAACGCGGTAGGCGGCTGCCTGATCGTGTTGTGGTTCGCCATCACATTCTCGTTCCTGCGCATTCACCCGCAGCTAGTGAAGCGCAACGAGATCACGCACGTTCGCATGTGGGCTCCAGGAGTCTTGCCGTGGGCAACGGTTGTACTGGCTGGAGCCATCGTGGTGCTCATGCTGACCAACCCTGACGGCCGCTTCCAAATGTTCGCGGTAGCAGTCGTCGTGGGCATCATTTCAATCGCTGGCGTCCTCTGGACCCGCACCGACACTTTCCAACAACGCGCTAAGGACGCCGCCGAGAGGAACATCCGATGACAACTCAACGCAACACTGAATCCGACGACGCCACGCTGGGCACCGGCCTCAAATCGCGTCACCTGACCCTGATGGGTCTGGGCATGGCGGTAGGCGCCGGTCTCTTTCTCGGAGTGGGCGTCGGCATCCGGGCCGCAGGCCCCGCCATCTTGGTCGCATACGCGATCGCAGGCCTGATTGTTATCTCGGTTATGCGCATGCTCGGCGAGATGGCTGCAGCCCGCCCGTCTTCCGGCTCGTTCGCGACGTACGGGCGCCAGGCGTTCGGCCACTGGGCCGGCTTCCTGTTGGGCTGGCTCTACTGGTTCCTCCTCATCATGGTTGGTGGCGCCGAGATCACCGGCGCAGCCGCAATTATGTCTGGCTGGTTTGGCGTCCCCCAATGGGTTCCAGCGCTGGTCACAGTGGTATTCTTCGCTGTCATCAACCTCGCGCAGGTGAAAGGCTTTGGCGAGTTTGAGTACTGGTTCGCCATGATTAAGGTCGCCGTCATTATCCTCTTCTTGGCCATCGGCGCCGCGCTCTTCCTCGGCATCCTCCCCGGCCACGACTTCGTCGGCCTGGACAACGTCCGGGAGTCGGGCTTCATGCCGAACGGCTTCGCCGGCGTCGCCGCTGGGCTGCTCGCCGTGGCGTTCGCCTTCGGCGGTATCGAGGTTGTCACCATCGCGGCGGCAGAGTCGGAGAACCCCGCGCAGGCCGTCAAGCGCGCGGTCAACTCCATTATCTGGCGCATCGCGCTCTTCTACATCGGAAGCATCATCGTCATCATCTTGCTGATCCCATATGCTCAAATCGACGGTGCCGACTCCGCAGCAGATTCACCATTTACCCAGGTGCTCAGCATGGCAAACATCCCAGGCGTGGTCGGGTTCATGGAGGCCGTCATCGTGCTGGCGTTGCTCTCCGCGTTCAATGCCCAGATTTACGGCACGTCTCGCCTCGCCTACCAGCAGGCACTCGAAGGCGACGCGCCGCGCTGGCTTCGCGCCACGAACAAGAACGCCGTCCCAATGAACTCCGTATTGGTGTCGATGTTCTTCGCCTTCGCCGCAGTCGGCCTGCAGTGGTGGAACCCACCAGGGCTGCTCGACTTCCTCATGAACGCCGTCGGCGGCTGCCTCATGGTCACGTGGGTAATGATCACGCTGAGCTACATCCGACTGCACCCGCAGATCAAGAACTCCGCAGTGCAGGTACGCGGAGCGACCTGGGTTCCGTGGGCAACGCTGATTGCCCTCGTGGGACTCACCATCCTCATGCTTTTCGACGCCTCCACCAGAGGCCAAATTATCGCGGTCCTCATCGTCTCCGCGGTATTGATCGGCGCATCTTTCCTGGTGCGCCCATCCAAGGAAAGCGTCTAACGGGCAAGCACAACTAGGAAGACGCGGACGTTTTCGGAGCTGTTTTCGGCTTCGAAAACGTCCAAATTTTATTAATGATGTAGTTCACCGGTGTCGCGATCAGCGTCGCCAGGCCCTGCGACCAGTAGGACTTCGTGCGAAGACCGGTGGAGTCGTCGAAAATGCTGTCCGGCAAACCAATTGGGGAGTTCGGGTTCATAAACAACGTCAAGAACACCAGCGAAACAACGAATGCCATCACGCCGGTGGTGAGGAACGGGAAAAACCCGCGGATCCACGAACGCCGCTGCGGGCCCCGGAAGGTCCACGACCTGTTGAGCTGGTAGTTCCATGTGTTCGCCACGAGAAACGCCACGGTAGCAAGCACGTGATACCAGCGGACGTTAAAGCGGGTGCCGAAAAGGTTGAAGAAGATGTCGCCCTCATGCAGATTGAAGCCGACTTCGATCGCTTTCTTGGTGAGGTAGAACACCAAAAGATTGACCAGGACGCCGGAGCCTCCCACAATGCCGAAGCGCAAAAACTCGCGCAGGCTTCGAAGCGCACGCATCCCACGATGCTCTGTTGGAGTGGTCACGTGTTACTCCGAGAGTCGCTGTGCGGCCTCAGCGATGGCCTCGTCGGAAGCCGTGAGGCCAACTCGAACATGCTGCGAGCCGCCAGGGCCGTAAAAGTCCCCTGGCGCAACGAGGATTCCACGCTGCGCGAACCAGTCGAGCGTCTGGCGGGCATCAGCGCCTTCCCTGCGTGTCCACAGGTACAGCCCGGCCTCGGAATGCTCAACGCTGCACCCTGCCGCGAGCAGCGCGCGCAAGAGTGTCACCCGACGGTTGGCGTAGCGAAGCCGCTGGAGTGTTTCGTGCTGATCGTCGCGGAGTGCAGCCAGCGTTGCTGCTTGGATTGGTCCTGGCACCATCATTCCGGTGTGCTTGCGCAACAGCAGAAGTTCTTGCACCAGCTTCTCGTCACCAGCGATGAAACCGACTCTGTAGGAGGCCATATTCGATGTCTTTGACAGCGAATGCAAGACCAAGAGGTTGGTGTTGTCACCACCGCTGACCGCCGGGTCAAGCAAAGATACTGGCGCACGCTCTTCGTCCCACGCCAGACCCATATAGCACTCATCTGAAACGATGATCGCGCCGGTGTCCCGCGCGTAGTCAACCCATACGCGCATCTCCTCTGCGGAGAGGACGCGACCGGTTGGGTTGCTCGGGGTGTTTAAGAATACTAGGGACGCACCATCGACTGGAACGTCAGATCGCACGACCTTGCATCCCGCTATGATCGCGGCCACCTCGTAGGTTGGGTACGCGATCTCCGGGATCACCACTATGCCACCGCGCAGGTTGAGCAGGGTTGGAAGCCACGCGACAGCCTCCTTTGTGCCGATGACGGGAAGCACAGCGTCTGTGTGCAGGTCCTGAATGTTGTATCGGCGCTCCAGCGAGTCGGCAATCGCTTGGCGTAGTTCCGCCGACCCCTGCGTCGGCGGGTAGCCAGGCGCAGCGGCATGCTCAGCCAGGGCAAGCTGGATGGAAGGGTCGACTGAATCTACCGGTGTCCCGACCGAGAGGTCAATGAGTCCGCCGGGATGGCTGGCTGCCTTCTGCTTGACATCGAGGATGGTATCCCAAGGGAACTCCGGTAGCTGCTCCTCTAAGCCGGCGCGATGGTGCGTGCTCATGCAGGTTTAACCGTCCTGGTTCTGCGGTGGTAGCGCCTCCACGAATGGGTGGTCGAAATCCTGTGGCCCAAGCTTTGTCGCCCCGCCTGGCGATCCGAGCTCGTCGAAAAAGCCGACGTTTGCGTCGTAGTACTCGGCCCATTCCTCCGGGGTGTCATCCTCGTAAAAGATGGCCTCTACCGGGCAAGCTGGCTCACATGCACCGCAGTCGACGCACTCGTCTGGGTGAATGTAGAGCATGCGCTTGCCCTCATAGATGCAGTCGACTGGGCATTCTTCGACGCAGCTGCGGTCCATTACGTCCACGCATGGTTGAGCAATCACATAAGTCATGCGTTCCAGTATGTCACTTTCGACCGAAAAGGGGCCAAACGCCCCCACCCAAACCCGCAAAAAGGAGCAGCAGCGTCAGCGGGCTCGCGGGGAGCACGACCGCTCCCCGCGCCGGGAGAGCGATAAGCAGAACAAAGAAACCTACCACCCAAACAATGAGTGGAACGAGCTTGACCAGCAGATGATCTGACCACAGCGCCGCAGTCTTCGTGAGCACCGCATTAAAGAGCGCAGCGATGACTACCGTAAACGGCACCGCGATTCCAACAATACGTGTGTCCAAGTTGACAGCTTCTAACAAAAGTGAAATGAGCGCGCCGACAGAAAGCCAGATGAGACCTGCTGCTTTCTCGCCGCGGGCAATGTCCGCCTTGCAACGGGTTTCAGTCATCGCTCAAGTCCGCTGAGCACATCCGACGTATCGACGACCGCTTCGCCACCGCCCAGTTGGAAATGCTCCCACGGCTGAATCGGCTGCACAATCAAGTTGGACAGCGCGTAGTACATCACTGGCCCCTTGCCCAGCACCGCGTGCGGGTTCGTCGCGCTGGTCCGCCCGTCCGCAACCCAGATTTGTGTCGCATGCGCCGCCATCGCAGCGATCTTGGCGCTGTACGCCTCACCGTCCAGGCGCACCGAAACATCGACGCTGTCCACGCCGTCGAGCTCGCCAGGCTTTGGCAAGCGCCAGCCTTCAGGCGCGACCTCAGGCAAAAGTGCGTCGGTTTCCTCCCTCTTGCGCACTGCCCACAGGATGCGCGGGATATCAAACTCCTCAGCGGCCTCGTGCACGATCTCGTGCGCACGAATATGATCCGGGTGCCCGTACCCACCGTCGGGGCCGTAGGTCAAAACGAGGTGTGGACGCTCCCGGCGCAGTACTTCCAGCAACGCGTCGACTGCGCGACGCCCGCTATTGACAAATGCACGTGGGTTCTTGCTGGCCTCCGACCCCGCCATCCCACTGTCACGGAAACATCCTGCTCCGCCGAGAAACTCGCCACGAACACCTATTGCCTGGAGCGCGCCGTGCAGCTCCGCAATGCGGAACCCGCCTAGCTGATCACCATGGTCATTCGTCAACAGCTGGTAAGGCTCTCCAATGACCTCGCCTTCCTCCCCTAACGTGCAGGTCACCACTAGTACGTCCGCGCCGCGTCGCGCGAGGTCAAACAGCGTTCCCGCCATGGTGATGGACTCGTCGTCGGGGTGCGCGTGCACGGCGAGCACCCGGTAGCCCTGTAGGTCACGGGAGTTGTGCATGATTAATCCGATCTCCTTCGTTTCGTTTCGGTTGCAGGCGCCACGAAGCGGCCGTCGATAAGCCTGCTTTCCAGTTATTCAAATCTGCATCCGCCCCGATGATGCCCTCCCCGAGGGCGATAATACGACGCTCGCGCGCAATCGGCATCCATAGTGCCTCTTGCTCGAGCACCTCATTGACCGCCTCGGTGGCCTGCTTAAGCCCGTACGAACCGGCCAAGATTTCTTTCGCAAGCCCCACCGACTGAGGTTCACAAAAACCGGCGAGGTTGCCTGCACGAGGGGCGCCAGCGACGCAGTCCAAGCGACTCGCAGCATCCGGCAAATTTTCCGGATCGTGTTGCCACGCCACCAAAACATCAACGGTATTTTCCTCGAGACCTGAGCGAATCAGCGAACCGAAATCCGTCGCGACAACTCGTGCCGACACTCCACGATCGTGCAGCATGTCCGCCATCGATCGAGCCGCTGCTACCGCTGCGGGATCTGCAAGATCGGCACCAATGCGAATCGCACCGTGAGCCGCAACGTGTTGATACACCGCGTGCGGCTCATGCGTACTCACTTGACCGTGCTTTTCAACCGAAACATCAGCCGTGCGGTCCAACGCAATGCTTGCAAGCAACGGAACGTCGATCAGCGAACGAAGCTCCGAACGAACCTCAGGCGACATCCCAGACGTCGCAGAAAGCACAGCGCCTAGCACCCGTGGCGTATCGAGCATCCGCGTCTGCACACCCGGTACCAGGCTGAGCACGCGCCCGGTCGTCTCGCTAGGAACCCGATCCACAAACACCAGCTGGCCGGTGCGCAGCTGATCTGCAATCTGGGTGGTCCCGCGTACCGCGTGCAGCGTCAAAATATCGATCTTGGCAGGATTGGCCGCCCAAAACCTATCATTGCGGTTCAGCGTAATCGTTCCACGACCGCGGTCTACCCCGCGCACCATGTACCGGCCAGCAGAAACCGGAATCGTGTCGCGCAGCGCCACCCCGAAATCAGAGCCGTCGGCTGCAAACACATGCGCCGGCAGCAAGTGGTCGAAAAGGCCACGCCAATCCGCAACCGGCACAGCGAAGTCAACGTCGACGACCTTGCCCGTCGCGCCACTGACACGCACGGCATCGATCGCGCGATACCCGGCCGGGTTTCGTACTCCTGGCGTGTCCCGCATCCCCCGCCACAGGTACACAAAGTCCGCACCGGTCACCGGCGTGCCATCAGACCATTGCGCGGTCTCGCGAATGATGTAGCGCACCGTCATTGCACGGGGCGATTCTGAGAGCACCGTCGCCCCATTGAGCAGTGCGGAATTTCTCACCCCATCATGAAATGCGCTGGGAAGCACCAGATTCGCCACACTCTTCACAACCGCAGATTCATCAGCGATAAGGTGCGGGTTCAGCCCGTTTCGGAGCGAATCCACACCAACCTCCACCTGGGAGCGCACGCGAGTCTTGCCCTCCGGTCGAGCGGAAGTAGTCGTGGAATCCTCTTGCTCATACATCTCACGAGCAGCAACATCGTTCGGATCAACGAGAGGCGGCGGGCCAGGCGACGCGGCGCATGCAGAAAGCGCAACCACGCCAGAGCACGCAAACAGCGCCACGCCGACTCGCAGTGATCGCGAGCGACGTGGCGCTGAAAAGATGTGCGGATTCATCGCAGTAGATACTACCGCACCAGTGCGTAACTACTTATTGCGCTGCTTTGCACGTGAACGGGCACGGCCACGCTCCGTGGAGTCGAGGATGATCTTGCGCACTCGCATCGCCTCCGGAGCGACCTCAACGCACTCATCCTCGTCGCAGAACTCAATTGCCTCATCCAAGGACAGCGTACGGGCCTTCGCCAACGTGACGGTCGCGTCGGCAGTTGCGGAGCGCATGTTCGTCAGCTTCTTTTCCTTCGTGATGTTGATGTCCATATCCTCATCACGGTTGTTCGCACCAACGACCATGCCCTCGTAGGTCTCTGCACCAGGCTCCACGAAGAAATCGCCACGGTCCGCGAGTTGCGTCAGCGCGTACGCGGTGACCTGGCCAGAGCGGTCAGCGACCAGCGAACCGGTCGGACGGCCCTTGATCTCGCCCGCCCATGGGCGGTGCTCAATCGAGTAGGAGTTCGCAATGCCAGCGCCACGGGTCTCGGTCAGAAACGTCGTACGGAAGCCAATCAGGCCACGAGCCGGAACGTCGAACTCCATGCGAACCCAATCGCCGGAGCCCGTGTTGCCCATTGCCGTCATCTGGCCCTTGCGGGCCGCCATCAGCTGGGTAACAGCACCCTGGTGTTCGGAGGGGACGTCGATAACCATGTGATCGTACGGCTCGTACACCTTGCCGTCGATCTCCTTGGTCACGACCTGTGGCTTACCAACGGTCAGCTCAAAGCCTTCACGACGCATCGTCTCAATCAACACGGTCAGGGCCATCTCACCGCGTCCTTGCACCTCCCAGGTATCCGGACGCTCGGTCGGCAACACCTTGATGGAGACGTTACCGATGAGCTCCTGGTCCAGGCGCGCCTTGACCATGCGGGCGGTCAGCTTATCGCCACCGTTGCGCCCAGCCATCGGCGAGGTGTTCACACCGATCGTCATAGAAATTGCGGGATCGTCAATCTTGATGCGTTCGAGCGGCTCAATGTGGTCGACGTCGCACAGCGTGTCACCAATCATGATTTCGTCGATGCCCGACACTGCAGCGATGTCACCCGCGACGACGCCGTCCTTCGCCGGAACTCGGTCGAGCCCCTCGGTGACCAGCAGCTCGGCAATCTTCACGTTCTTCACGTGCTGCTCACCCTCGGCGTCATAGTGCACCCAAGCAACAGTGTCGCCCTTCTTGACGGTGCCCTTGTACACGCGAATCAGCGCGATACGGCCCAGGAACGAAGAGGAGTCAAGGTTCGTGACCTGCGCCTGCAGCGGTGCATCGATCTCAGCGGAAGGCTCCGGCAGCACGTCGTAGATGACGTTGAACAACGGGAGCAGATCATCATTGTCAGGCAGATTACCGTTGCCTGGGTTCTCGAGCGAAGCCCGGCCAGCGCGACCCGACGTGTACAGCACAGGGAGCTCGAGCAGGTTCTCCGCGGCCTCTGCTGCCTCCGGATCCTCCAGCCCCGCACCAAGCTCGAGCAGCAGGTCCTGGGCCTCTTCAACAACTTCGTCAATGCGGGCATCCGGGCGGTCGGTCTTGTTTACACAGATGATGACCGGCTTCTTCGCCTCCAGTGCCTTGCCCAGCACGAAACGAGTCTGCGGCAGTGGGCCTTCGGAGGCGTCGATAAGCAAGACAACGCCGTCAACCATGGACAGGCCACGCTCGACCTCACCACCGAAGTCGGCGTGACCCGGCGTATCGATCACATTAATAACAAGGTCTGTACCGTTCTTGCCCTTCCCCTTGCGGCGGATAGCGGTATTCTTCGCCAAAATGGTGATGCCACGCTCGGACTCGAGCTCGCCGGAATCCATCACGCGGTCACCGTGTTCGCCGTGGTCAGAGAATACGCCGGACTGCTCCAGCATTGCGTTGACCAATGTAGTCTTGCCGTGGTCAACGTGAGCGACAATCGCTACGTTTCGAAATTCAGGATGCGACACTGAAACCGGTGCTCCTTCGCATAGGTGGAAATAACGGTTAAATGCTACTCGCAAAGCACAAAACATGCACCTTGTAGCCCGCTCCCCACTTGACCCTGTTACAAAAGTGACTATTGTGACTAGGGTTATGGCTTTTCGACGGCCACCCTACCTGTCATGCGAAGGAAAGTTAGGTCACCACGTGCGCCCCTCCCACTTCACGCGTCGCGCCGCGATCCGCCTTACTACGCTCTGCGCTGCGTGCGCCCTCGTTACTGCACCACTCGCGAGCGCTCAACAGCCCAGCATCCCGTCATCTCTCTCATCCGCGGTTGATGGACTCGGACGCCCCACGAACAACACCGTTGCTCGCGTCAACCAATTCGCAGATCAACCCTTCGTACCGCCACAGGTAGCTAACGCACTGCGCACCGCCGTAAACTTCTTCGCCGGTACAGGCGAACTTGGCGGCCCGCCACTGCCAAAAGACGCACCGGCGTTTACGCAGTTCTACTGGCCGACGGTCTCTAGTAACTGTATCGGTCCAGGCCTGCACTCCACGGCCTCCGCACTCGTTGTACCTGGACCCGCACCCGCACCAGCCCCAGGCGCCAAAGCTGGGGAAGCCACATTCGTGTTTACCGCCCTCGGTACTCCACCAGCGGCAGAGCGTCAAGGCCTCATGAACGCGTACTGGATCAACCTCAACTCGGGCAAGACCGGTGTAACGCCGCTTGCGAATAATCAGATAAACCCAACAGGACCAACCACCCTGTCCGCAACCGCAAAAACAGGGCCCGGCAAAGTCCTCGCAGTGATCAATGGTGCCGCGCGCACCGAAAACAATGTCTGTCACTTCGCCCCAACAGCAGCACAGTTCAACGTAAGGTAGCCAGCCTATGACCGTCGATCTTCATCCAGTGAAGCAGGAAACCTTCGACATCTCCGCGAAGGTCAACACCGATCCGAAGGGGTTCCTGCGCCAGGTGGATGTCTTCACGACGACCAACTTCGGCCTCTACATGGCCCGAGGCGCAAACCACCCACGGTTTGGATACTTGGAAAGCTGGCTGCTTCCATCGCTTGGTCTCCGCGCAAACATCTTCCACTTCCGCCAAGGCATCGATGTACAACAAGATTTCTACTTCGACGTCGCAGATATCACCGAAACAGATGGCGTCTGGCAGACGCGCGACCTCTACGTCGACCTAGTGTCCCTGACCGGACGTCCGATCGAAGTCCTTGACATCGACGAGCTTGCCGCGGCGACGTCCGCAGGGCTTATCACTGCAGAAGAAGCTGAACGCGCCATGGAAGTGACCCTCAACGCCGTCGAGGGAATTACCCGCCACGGCGACGACGCGATGCGGTGGCTCTCCAGCCTCGGCATCGACCTCACTTGGGCAGAGCGCGTCACGCTCACCCCGGCTGACTAACGCCGCTCAATAGTCACGTCGAAGTAAACGGCACCTCGCCTAGCTCTGTGCTCCTGCTCCTGGGCCGCCCACATATCCCAAAACGGCGCATACCCTGGGTCACGCTGCAACGCCCGCGAACGACGCAGCGACTCTGCCGCCTCTACCCACAGCGTGTTCACACAGCCACGCGCCCGCGCCGCCGCGATCGACGCCTCGGTCACTGCACCAACGCCCTCAATAATAAGGTCGCCTTCTGGGTCAAGGCTGACCCACTCCCCGCGGCGTTGACGCTCCCAGTCCCAACGCCAGTATCCCGGCTCATTGAGCGAAAGTACATCCCGCTCCACAATTCTGGATCCTTCTTCAAGCCCGCTCCAGCCAGGATAAAACTCATCGCAATGCACCACCGGTATCCCCAGAGCTGCACCGATCTGCTCCGCCAGTGTGGTTTTGCCGGCGCCGGAGGGGCCGTCGATAAGCAGTGTGTAAGCCATGAGCTACGAGACGCTCCACACTGGCCGGAAGTACCCCGTGACAACCGAAAGCCCCAGCGCGACGCAGGCGACAGCGATGCATACAACCATGACAACCCAATCGCGCCTGGTAAGCCGCGACTCTCGAGCCCACGTACGCTTTTGCGGGCCACCGAATGCGCGAGCCTCCATCGCGGTGGCAAGCTTGCCTGCCCTGCGCAGAGACATCACCAGCAAGCCGAAAGCCAACGAAAACCAATACTTCACGCGTCCCGTATCAGCAATGCCACGGGCACGGCGCGCCATTCGCATCGCCTCAACATCCTCACGAAGCAGCGTCAACATACGAAACGCAGCGACTGATCCCAGAACGAAGCGCTCTGGCAGCTTCAACACCTGGGACAGCCCATCGCCAAGATCCGTTGGATCCACGTGCGCAGACAACACAATGACGGGCAGCGCAATGGCAAACACGCGAAGCACCATTGATAATGCGAGCGAAATGGACAGCTCCGTCACATGGATGAGACCCCACTCAAGGTAGGTTTCCCCACCTGACTGGCCGTATAGCGCCATCGGGATACCCGCGAGCGGGGCAACAACAAGAATTGGTAACGCGCGTTTGAAAAACGTCCTAAATGACAGCCCGCACAGCGGCACGACTGCCAGCGTAAACGCAATGGCGACAACTGCAGAAACCCAATCGATCGTCACCATAAGCGGTGTAGTCAGCAACGCCAATCCCAGAATCCGTGTTACCGGATTCACCCCATTGAGCACGTTCATTCCCGCACCCCGCCTTCCGCATTCGTCTCGTTGCGCAGCTCCTCCATATGGTCGCCCAACGAACTGACGAAGGCCTCATCGTGAGTAATTGAGATGATGGTTTTCCCCTCGTCGGCCAACTCGCGGATCAATGAAACTACCTCTACAAAGGTTTTGTCATCCTGCCCAAAGGTCGGCTCATCAAGAATGAGGAGCTCAGGGGCATTCACTAGCGCAGTCGCTACCGAAAGCCTGCGCTTCTCTCCTCCTGAAAGTGTAAAGGGATTTGCTGCTACTACGTGTTCAAGCTTCAGTCGTTGCAACAGCTCATCGACGCGGTGTGCCGACGCACCCGACAACGCAACTTCATCGCGCACATTCGCGGTCACGAACTGATGCTCCGGTTCCTGGAACACATAACCAATCCGTTGGGCCAAGTCCTTCGACTTCCAGCGGTGCGACGGTGTAGTCAGCCCGCTTCGAATCCGCGGCGAGTACTCCAAAGTGCCACTGAGTGGCGCGACGAGCCCAGCGAGCGCTTGCACTAGCGTCGTCTTTCCAACACCGTTCTTGCCTGTAATCACGGTAGAAAAGCCCTCTGGTACCGCGATGTTGCGGGGTGAACCGAATGCAACCCGGAGATTCTCAGTACGCAGCGCGCTTACCGCGCTGGCAGGGACCTTCACCGCTGGCGGCAACTGCGGTGGCATTGGGAGCTGATCCGGGCCGCTGGGCTGTAGCCCATCCGCGGTGAGGTGGTAGAACGTGTCCACGAAACCTACCCAGTGCGCAGGTCGGTGCTCCACCACAATCAAGGTCGCCCCTGTGCGGCGACACACGGCATCGACTGCCCGCACAACATCGTCGCGCCCTTCCGGGTCAAGGTTTGCAGTCGGCTCATCCAGCAGAATGATGTCAGCACCCATGGCCAATACTCCCGCTAATGTGAGTCGCTGCTTCTGCCCACCAGAAAGATGCGCGGTGTTGTGGTCCAACGGCACATCCAGGCCCACTGCATCCAGCGCAGCCCGCACACGGGGCCAGATTTCCTCTGGCGGAATCCCCATATTCTCGGCACCAAACGCAACGTCGTCGCCAACGCGAGTCAAAATCGTTTGCGCCTCTGGGTCCTGCATCACCATGCCAACCGTGCCGTTGACACTCACGGTGCCAAGAACTTGGCCTTCCTCACCATCTGCCGCCAACCCAGCTAGTACGGCAAGCAGCGTTGATTTGCCAGCGCCAGAATCTCCCGTGAGCAGCACGCGCTCCCCACGAGAGACGGTCAAGTCCACCCCGGTAAACGCAGGCTTCGGGCGAGTCGCGTGTTTATAGCCCAGGCCTTGTGCCTGGATGACCTGGTCCCCCGTAGCCACCGAGGCTACACCTCCTGTTGGAACCGCTCGCGTCCTGCACCGAAGCGGTCAAGCGCACCAGTCTTGGCTAGAGCATCAACCAAGAGTTTTGCGACAATACCAGCAAGCAACGCGCCCGATACCAGCATGCAGCTGAGGTAAATCACGTTGAACGCCAGGCCCATCGCGAAGTTGGCAGACAGGAACAGCTCAAGCACGAACGCGCCCACTGCGCTGCCCATACCGGCAAGCACCGCCACAGTCGTCGAAAACTTCTTGTAGGCGAAGATCAGGAACACGATCTCTGCACCGAGACCCTGTGCCAATCCTGAATACAGCGTCTCGATCCCCCACTGGCTTCCGATGACCGCGGACACAGACGCCGCCAGCACTTCCACGAACACCGCAGCGCCAGGCTTGCGAATTACCAACCCACCAAGCGTGCCACCGAGGAACCAGATACCGGTGAACAGGCCACCAAGCCCCGGGGTGAGCGCATCAAAGGCCTTAAATCCTGCGTACCCGACGCTGTTCCACATCCAAAAAATGAGCCCGCATGCCACCCCCAAAACGGCTGCAGTAACAATATCAATGACACGCCACGAATGGCTTCCACGCGTATTCATACGCTTACATTCCTTCCTAAACGCCGGCATTACCCGGATCAGGTTCAACGGTTCGCTTGTGCATCTCAGCCTTCGCTTTTCTCTCCAACGAAGACACCCGTGTATGAAGTTGTGACAATACTGTACATTCCCTAAACGCTACGCCACAATCGCAGTATTCATCGCTGCGATTGTGGCGTAACGCACGTAACAAATCAGCAGGTGGGACCTACTCTCCTACTCCCAATTCAATGTTGAGACCAGGCACCGAATTAATCAGGTTCTGTGTATACGGATCCTGAGGGTTATCGAAGATGTCATCGGCCCGGCCCTGCTCCACTGCCTTACCCTGCCGCATCACCACGATGTCATCAGCAGTCTGGCGAACCACCGCTAGGTCGTGAGTGATGAACAGATATGAAAGGCGCATCTCCTCCTGCAGCTGAGTCAGCAACTGGAGAATCTGGTTTTGAACGAGCACGTCCAACGCCGAAACAGCCTCGTCGAGGACAATCACTTCCGGACCCAATGCCATCGCGCGTGCAATTGCGATGCGCTGGCGCTGGCCACCGGATAGCTCATTCGGGTATCGGCGCATCGCCGATCGCGGCATCTGCACCAAATCAAGCAACTCGGCGACTCGCGCCTCGCGCTCCTTTCGGTTACCGACCTTGTGCAGCGTCAACGGTTCCTCAATGCAGCGGTAAATGGAATACATCGGGTCCAGCGAACCATATGGATTCTGGAACACCACCTGCATTTTGCGGCGCATTTCAAACAACTCGCGCCCTTTAAGCTTCGCGATATCTTGTCCTTCAAACAAGACACGGCCACTCGTTGGCTCCAAGAGGCGAAGCGCCATGTTCGCCACCGTGGACTTACCGGAGCCGGACTCACCGACGAGCGCAAGCGTTGTGCCACGGCGAACATCGAACGTGACGTCGTCTACAGCACGAAGCACCTTCTGCTTGCCCTTCTGCCCGCGGACGTCGAACTCTTTCACCAAGTTCTGCACGCTCAGCACCACTTCTTCGGAGTCGTGGTGTCCCGAGGCGAGCTCCTCGCTGGACTCAATGCCCTGAGCTTTCGCGCTCTGGATACGAGCGGATGCCAAGGAAGGTGCGGCAGTAACGAGGCGCTTCGTGTACGGGTGCTGCGGGTTGCGCAGAATCTGCAGGCTCGGGCCTTTTTCAACGATGCGTCCGCGGTGCATGACTAGCAGGTGATCTGCGCGCTCGGCGGCCAGTCCCAAGTCGTGCGTGATGAACAGCAGCGCTGTGCCGAGTTCCTCCGTCAGCGTCTCCAGGTGGTCGAGAATCTTCTTCTGCACCGTCACATCCAACGCGGATGTTGGCTCGTCGGCAATCAACAACTCTGGGCGTGCCGCGAGACCGATAGCGATGAGCGCACGCTGTCGCATACCACCCGAAAACTCGTGCGGGTACTGTTTGGCGCGGCGTTCGGCCTCTGGAAGTCCCGCTTCCTCGAGCAGTTGGACGACGCGTGCGTGACGTTCAGAGCCCTCCACAACATGGTTTGCGCGGAGGGACTCCTCTACCTGTGTGCCAATCCTCCACACTGGATTGAGGTTGCTCATCGGGTCCTGTGGCACCAGACCAATCTTGTTACCCCGAACCTTCTGCCACCCCTTCTCATCAAGCTCGGTGAGCTCTTCACCGTTGAGCTTGATGGAACCATTGGTGACCTTGCCTGTTCCGGGCAACAATCCCAGGATGGACATCGCTGCAGTGGACTTTCCCGACCCGGACTCGCCCACGATAGCGATCGACTGGCCTGGATACACCGTCAGGTCGAAGTCACGCACCGCTTCGACAACACCGGTAGTTGACTCGAATGTAACTTTCAGGTCCGCTATCTCGAGTAGCGGTTGATCTTGTAACTCGCTCATCGTTTCCTCGATTTAGGGTCAAGGGCGTCGCGTACGGCGTCACCCATCATGATGAAGCTCAGCACTGTCAGTGCCAAAGCAATTGCAGGGTAGAACAGCACCATGGGCTGGGTCCTCAGGGATGCCTGTGCGGCAGAAATATCGCCGCCCCACGACACGACTGTCGTCGGCAAACCGATGCCGAGGAACGACAGCGTTGCCTCTGCGACGATGAACGTACCCAGCGCGACGGTAGCGTACACAATGATCGGTGCTGCCGCGTTGGGCAAGATATGCGAGAAGATAATCCGCACGTCACTCGCACCCAATGCGCGGGCGGCAGTCACAAACTCGTCGTTTTTCACACCCATCACCGCGCCGCGCGCGATTCTCGCGATCTGCGTCCAACCGAACATAGAGAGCGCGAACACCACCATCCAGATGGAGCGCTGGTTCTGGAACATGGACATCACCACGATCGCTGCCAGCACGAGTGGTACAGCGAAGAAGATATCCGTCAGGCGAGACAGCAAGGTGTCCCAGATACCGCCGTAGAAACCGGCGATCGCGCCGATCAGTGAACCTAGGACCGTCACGACGATCGTAGTAAGCACACCGACTGTGACCGATGCCCGCGCACCATAAATTGTGCGAGCGTAAATGTCACAGCCTTGACGGTCAAAGCCAAACGGGTGACCGGACTCCGGCGCGCCAAGTGAGCGCGACAACATGCACTCACGCGGGTCCACGCTAGTAAACAGGCCCGGCACCAAGGCAAGCAGAATGGCGAACAAAATCAGGAGTGCGGATACCCAAAACAGAGGACGGCGTCGCAACGCGCGCCAGGCCTCGCCCCACTGGCTTGTAGGAGCGGACTCGTCCTGGACTGCGTCAACAGCACCGAGTCCGGTTTCGTCCGTTTCCGCGATGAAATACTCCTGCCCAGCGCGGGCAGCTGCTGTGAGATCTTGAGAGTTATGCATAGCGGATCCTTGGGTCAAGTACTGCGTAGAGCAGGTCAACTATCAGGTTGGCAACGATGTAGATGATCACCAGCACGGTGGTAAAGGACACGACTGTCGCGGGCTCACCTTTAATGATGGCCTGGTAAATCGTGCCACCGACACCGTTGATGCCGAAGATGCCTTCTGTCACAATCGCACCGCCCATGAGCGCACCGAGGTCAGCACCCAAGAACGTCACCACTGGAATGAGGGAGTTTCGCAGCACGTGGCGGGACATCACTGTGCCCTTAGACAGACCCTTAGCACGTGCGGTGCGCACATAGTCCGCGCGGAGGTTATCGCTGATGGATTGTCTGGTCAACCGAATCACGTACGCGCACGATAAGGCGCCCAGCACGACGGCCGGCATCAACAAGGCAATGAAAGACTCATTCCTGCCCACTGTCACGGGGAGCAAGCCCCACCGCACGCCCACGAGGTACTGCAGCACGAAGCCGATGACAAAGGACGGCACTGCGATTACAAACAGGGACACAACCAGCACGGTCGAATCAAAAATTCCACCGCGGCGGCTTCCTGCGAAGAATCCGAAGAGAATGCCGAAGAACGCCTCAAACGCGAGCGCCATCAGGCCGAGCTTGATGGTCACCGGAAACGCATTTGCCATCACAGAGGCGACGGGCTGGCCAGAGAATGTCTTTCCGAAGTCGCCAACCATAATGCCCTTCAGATAGAGCAGGTACTGGACGATGAAAGGTTTATCGAGGTTGTATTCGGCTTCAATGCGCGCTCTCGCGGCCTCGGTCAAGCCACGATCGCCGCCGAGGGCCTGGACAGGATCACCGGGCATGAGGAACACCAGCGCATAGAGCAGCAGCGTGGCCCCAAAGAACACGGGAATCATCTGAAGGAGCCGTCGCCCGATATATCGCAACATGGTTGCAGGCTCTCCTTAATTCTTCGTTTTGAACATGAGCTTATGGACGCACCCAAACCCAACACCCCGCATGCTTGTACGCAGGCGGGGTGGGATGGGTCAGAGCGTAGGGGTTTTGTTACTTCTTGGTGATTTGCGTGTACACCGGAACGGACTTCCAGTTGAACGCGACGTTCTCAACGTTCTCCGAGGAGCCACCGTTGACGTTCGCGTACCACAGCGGAACTGCCGGCAAGTCCTTCAGGAGCTGCTCCTGCACCTTGTTGTAGATAGGTGTAGCGGCTTCGACGTCGCCCGCAGCAGCGGCTTCCTTCAGCAGGTTGTCCACCTCAGGGTTAGCGTAGTCACCGTCGTTGGAACCACCATTGGAGGCGTACAGCGGGCTCAGGAAGTTACCCAGCGATGGGTAGTCTGCCTGCCAGCCGGTACGGAATGCGCCCTTGATGGTCCTATTCGTGACGTCATCACGCAGGGACTTGAAGTCTGGGTATGCGTTGCCAACTGCATCGATGCCAAGGGTGTTGCGGATGGAGTTTGCAACTGCATCGACCCATGCCTGGTGGCCGCCATCAGCGTTGTAGGACAAGGAGAACTCGCCGGTGAATGGTTTGATCTTGTCTGCTTCAGCCCACAGGCGCTTTGCTTCCTCTGGGTTGTACTCGAGTACCTCTGCCCCGTTGAGCGAATCAGAGTGGCCAGGGATGACTGGCGAGGTGAAGTCGGTCGCCGGGGTGCGGGTGCCCTGGAAGATCGTCTTCGTGATTTCATCACGGTCGATCGCCATCGAGATAGCTTGACGACGCAGCTGTCCTTCCTCACCGTTGAAGTGCTCCAGGTTCTCCGGAATGGTGAAGGACTGGAAGATTGCCGAAGGCTGGTTTACTGCGCGGTCACCCAATTCCGTTTCGTAGCTTGCGAATGCGGAATCTGGAATAGCGTCGAGAACGTCCAGGTTGCCCGCGAGCAGGTCAGCATATGCAGCATCCTGCTGTGCGTAGAAGACGAAAGTCACGCCATCGTTCTGCGGCTTCTTGTCGCCAGCGTACTCCTCATTCGGAACGATGGTTGCGTCCTGGTTGTGGTTCCACTCCGCCAGCTTGTATGGGCCGTTGGAGATCGGGTTCTCACCGTAGGCGTCGATGTCTTCGAACGCCGAAGGGTGCATTGGGAAGAACGCGGAGTAGCCAAGGCGGGTTGGGAAATCCGCCTCAGGCTGGCTCAGCTCGATGGTAAAGGTCTTATCGTCGATGACGTTGAGGCCCTCAAGGGTTGGCACGCCTTCTGGGTCGTAGCCCTTGATGGATTCAAAGAAGCTCTCGCCGAGCAGCGAATTCGCAACGATGTAGTTCCATGCGTCAACAAAGTCGTTCGCCGTAACTGGAGTTCCGTCCTGCCACTTCACGCCGTCTTTCAGCGTGACTTTGTAGAGGGTGTCGCCCTCAAGGTCGATGGACTCTGCAAGGTCGTTGTGGATCTTGCCCTCGGTGTCGTAGTAGACGAGGCCCGAGAAGATCTCATCAATAATGCGTCCGCCACCAGTCTCGTTCGTGTTGCCCGGAATCAGTGGGTTCTGTGGCTCGGTGCCGTATGCCAGTACATAGTTGTCGCCGCCGGTCGACTCAGTCTGACCGCTCGCAGCCTCATCGTTGCCGGATCCACCACACGCAGCCAATCCGAGTGTGAGGGTTCCTACCGCCAAGATCGCTGCAGCTTTTACTGTCCGCACAGCGCCTCCTTCAGATTGTTGTTAGCTAGCTTCAATTACCTTCATTCAAGTGGACTACATCACACCCGATGAGATGCATTCTATTCCACCACATAAGATTGCGACAATGGTAAATAATTCAGGTTTCTGACATGGTTCTACACTTTTGGGGGTGCTTACTGACAGCCTTTTCACAGTTCCTTCGCCCTTGAGCGCACAAAGGTATCTAGAGAGCGCCGTGTAGACTTTCGGTCGCCCACCGCAACGATTCCTAGGAAGGGAAATACACATGGCCGGAGGTCTCCTCGCCCTCTTTGACGACGTCGCCCTCATCGCCAGAACCGCAGCTTCTTCTGCAGACGATGTGGCTTCCCTCACGGCGAAAACGTCTGCCAAAGCCGCAGGTGTCGTCATCGACGACGCCGCCGTCACGCCCCAATACGTTTCCGGCGTCACCCCGGCGCGCGAACTTCCAATGATCTGGAAGATCACGAAAGGTTCGCTACGGAACAAGTTGCTCATCATTTTGCCGATCGCGTTGGCGCTCAACGCGTTTGCGCCGTGGGCAATGGTGCCAATTTTGATGATTGGTGGCACATATTTATGTTTCGAGGGCGCCGAGAAGATCGTGCACAAATTGACCAGTGATGTTGAGGCTGACGAAGATGCGGCCGTACACCGTACTGCTCAGGACGAAGATGCACTCGTGAAAAGCGCAATTCGAACAGACCTCATCTTGAGCGCGGAGATCATGATCATCTCCCTTGACGAGGTGGCGGATCAATCCATTTGGATGGAAGCTGCCGTGCTCATTGCGGTGGGCATTTTCATCACCCTTGCGGTCTACGGCGCTGTGGCGCTGTTAGTCAAGATCGATGACATCGGCCGAGCGATGATCCAACGCGATCGCGCAGCGGGGCTGGGGCGCGCAATGGTGAAGTCAATGCCCGTTGTGCTTTCGGCGATCGGTGTGATCGGCACCGTTGCGATGCTGTGGGTTGGCGGGCACCTCATCCTTCGTGGCCTCGACGAGGTCTTTGGACTGCATGTGATTCATGAGGTGATCGAACGCGCTGTGAACACCGTGCATAACGGTGTCCTTGGTTGGTTCGTGGAGACTGGGATTTCTCTGACCGCGGGCCTGGTAGTTGGCCTGATC
The DNA here is from genome assembly GCF_024453995.1 of Corynebacterium sp. CCUG 51687. NCBI lineage: Bacteria > Bacillati > Actinomycetota > Actinomycetes > Mycobacteriales > Corynebacteriaceae > Corynebacterium > Corynebacterium sp. CCUG 51687. The sequence goes on from NZ_JAGPYT010000004.1 coordinate 134,199, forward strand.
GTGGTCGGTGTGGTGTCCGCGATTCGGCGCGTCCGGTAAGGGGGAGGTTCCATGGCAGCGCGCTCGACCCGTACGTTGGTTCGCCCCATTGGCCTTATCTTCGTTGGGTCCCTGGGCAATCAGGTCTCCGCGTTGCTAGCTGCTTCCCTGTTCGTCGTCGCTAGTACCGTCAGCATTTCAACACTGCGCTTCTTGCTGGGCGCCGTTATTCTTCTCGTACTTTTTCGGCCGAACCCTGGTGAGATGTCGAAAGAGCAGTGGAAGCAGGCATTCATCTTCGGCGCGTCGATCGCGCTGATGAATCAGTTTTTGTACGCAGCTATCGCGCGTATCCCCCTGGGTGCTGCAATCACTATCGATTTCTTGAGCCCGTGCTGCGTGACATTTTTTGGTATTCGGCAATGGTGGATTCGGCTGTGGGCGCTGGTTGCCCTCGCCGGGGTTGCATTGATTGCTGGGCCTTCGTCGGGGCTCAATCCCCTGGGAGTGGTGTTCGCGTTGTGCGGCGCCGCGTTCTGTGCGCTCTACACAATCTTCGCGGAAAAGGTGGGCAAGTCCTCGGGTGGAATGGGAGAGCTTGCAATCGCAATCACGATCGCAGCTTTGCTCACGCTGCCTTTTTCAATTCATGATGCAGTCAAGCTCGATGCGCATAGCTGGATGCTCCTGACGTTGGCGGGCTTCGTTGGCGTCGTCATCCCCTATATGGCGGACACGCTGGCTGCGCGGTTTACATCGGCGCAGATTGTCGGCACGTTGTTCGCGATGGAGCCGGTGCTGGGCACGGTTCTCGGCGTGGTGTTTCGCGGTGACGTGCTCACTCCCCATCTGGTGTTAGGTATCTTGTGTGTCACGGTCGCGGGTGTTGTAATCGCATGGTTTGGCGCTGCTCCCCCGCCGCCTGTTGAACAGGCCCCGCGGCGCTGGCCGCAGCAATGAGGTTGTGACTTTTTGGATGCAGATAGGAGTATGACGCTGTGGAACTCTCTCTCCCCGTGTACCCGCTTGCGCCATCGACGTGGGGCGCTGGCGAGGAGGTGACCGTCGTTGACGTCGTGCAGTCGCCTTTGTTTGCTGCATTCGGCGGCACGCGCCACACGTCATACGTGCCGGTAGTGCTCGAGCCAAACGCGGTCGAGGAAAACTGGCGGGTACGAAGGCTCAGCGCCGGTGTTCTTGGAGAGATTGCTCAATTCGACCGAGCCCGTTACGTCGACTTGGAGCGAATCCATCAGTCGCAGCTGCTACCGATGACGTTGGCTGCGGTGAAGTTCGATGCTGAGCACGGCAAGTTCGCCGTCGATGTGATTTTGCCACCGCCTCAGCTCGCTGTCCCTCGCAACAATGCGGGTCCTGATTGCCTTGTGCTGCCAAGCGGTGACATGGCGATCATCGATACGGAGCGAGGCGAGTTCAGCGCAGAGCAGCTCGCAAGTCTCGCGCCGGGCCAGTGGTTTGTTGGACTACAAACCGCGGGTGACGCCGACGTCGTAGTGACGTTGGGTGAGCGCGTGCTCGGCTGCGTCTCGGCAGCTGACCTTGACGATGTTCGTGCCATGCTTCTCGACGCCCCTTCGCCCGACAACGGATGTGTAGTCGCCCGCGCATTTTTCTTGGATGGCATGGCGGCCCTCGACATTGCTGATTATTCAGACGCAGCAGACCCGATGTGGCTGCACGTGCCTGACCTCACGCACTCTAGCCCGGACGGTGGGAAACAATTTGAAACGGTTCAGTTCCCCGACGGCTCGTGGGCTGTCACCGTTGATCGTTCCCGTGCCGCAGTTCCTACCCGGCCGCGAACGAACACTCAGGGTGCTGAGCCTGCACCGCTGGTGGACATCGACGTCGTGGAGGACGAAGAGGCGTCGATACTTGCTGAGACAGCTACTGCTGAGCCCCCTAGCAGCGACGACGGCGATTACCTGACCGAGGTTCAAAAAGCACGGCGGCGCCGCAGCCAAGACGCAGGCCGGCACCGCAAGCCCTAAAGCGCGCTATGCTGTGGAGTGAAACCGAACCTATTTGCGAGGAGGAATCATGTCCAAGATTTTGCGCACTGACCACGGGCCGAACCCAGTTACGTTCGACATTGAGCAGGCAACGCTTGATAACGATGCATTTCGTGACACTCTGTGGACCGGAAAGCACCTTCAGCTGACGGTCATGAGCATCCCAGCAGGTGGCGAGATTGGCGCAGAGATTCACGACGATCACGACCAGTTCATTCGCGTCGAATCCGGCAAGCTGCGCGCGATGATCGGCCCATCCGAAGACAATCTGACTGTTGACAAGGTCATCGGCGACGATGACGCAGCGTTCGTTCCTGCTGGCCAGTGGCACAACTTCGTGAACGAGTCCGACGCCCCGGCGAAGGTGTACTCAATCTACGCCGCTCCAGAGCATAAGCCTGGCACTGTCCACGAGACGAAGGCCGACGCGGACGCAGACGAGCACGAACACTAGAACAGCCGAACGAGGCTGCTACGTCAGTACTCGAACACCCGCCTCTATCTGGCGGGTGATTCCGCGTGCGTCTAGAAGCTCGAGCAGCGGGATGGCAACGCGGCGGGTCGTTTCGAGCGCCTGGCGCGCGTCCGTCGTGCGGAAAGGCTGAGGCAAGTCCCGCAGCCTCGCGGTTGCAAGCGTGATCGCATCTGCGGCAACGACTACGCCGCCACCGAGTCGTAGAATCCTTCCGGCCCGCTCCGCTGCCGCAAGCTCTTTCGCCCCCAGGCCGAGCCGTTCGAGATCGCGCGCCTCGGGCGCCTTAAATGGATGGGCACGAAGCTGCGCCTCGAGTTTCTGGACCCCTGGCTCTGCCTCCCCGAGATCGACCTCGGAGGTGTTGCAGACGTACCCGTCGCGAGTGTTGAGTTTCGCAGCGGCGACAGCAAGCGGCAACAGCTTCGCGTCTGGCAGATGCAGAGCTTCCACGGCCGCGCCAGTAGCTAACCCAGCCGACAGTGGATGCGCCGCAAGGTGTGCTTGCAATGCCTGCAGCAACGTGTCTTTCCACTCCATTACCTGCTGCGCGCGAATCCAGTACCCGGCAAACGCCACGGTACCTTGCGGGGGCTTATCGCCGACCTCAAATCCAAGGCTTGCCAACAGTTCTGGCCGCACGGCCACCCGTCTGGCGATCTCCACGTTGATATCCGGCAGCTCCTCAAGCTGCGCCGAGCGCCTCCGCCCGTCGCCGCGCCGGGGAAGGGCGGGCGGGTCGACGTCGATAGCCTCTACCCCGCCGAGAATTTGCTGCGCACCGGAGCCTCGCAGCACCAACCGGTCCCCGATGCTCAGCACCAGGTCGTGCTCGAGGATGAGCCTGGCGTGCTTTGCACCGAACGGTCGCACTTTCGCGCTGACTCCTGCAGTACCGACGTGCACCACAACCTCCTGCGGCACGTCGTTCAGTGCAGCCCCGTGGGTATGGCGCACATCCACCACAGAGGTCGTGTGCCACTTCTCTGGCGTGCACAGCGCCGCGCCACGCGAAACTTCGTCGACGCTCACTCCGCGAAGGTTGAGCGCGACGCGCATCGTCGGCTTGGCTTCTTCAACTGCGGTGTCCTCCGACTGGATACCACGCACGGTGACTTCGCGTTGACCTGCAGCGGTCTGTAGCGTCAGCGTCTGCCCAGGTTGAATTGTTCCGTTGGTGAGCGTCCCCGTAACAACGGTGCCGGCACCTTTGATGTGAAACGCCCTGTCGACCCACATCCGGATTCGCCCGGCGGGGTCCGCCGTCGGCTGTTGCCGAAGCATCGCTATAAGCGCACTCCTGAGTTCTTCAACCCCCTCGCCCGTCTTGGCAGAAACTTCGACGACAGGCCAACGCTCCATACTGGTACCAGCGACATTCCGGCGAGTTTCTTCAGCCACAGCTTGTCGACGCCCAGCATCCGCCTTATCCGCCCGTGTCATCGCGATCACACCGTGCTGGACGCCGAACGCATTGATAGCGTCCCGGTGGTCCAATGTTTGCTGCATCCAGCCCTCGTCCGCAGCGACGACAAACAAGACATCCGTGACTGGCCCAACACCCGCGAGCATGTTCGCGATGAAGCGCTCGTGCCCAGGGACGTCCACGAACGCGATGTCTTCACCATCGACGTTGGTCCACACGAACCCGAGGTCGATCGTGAGCCCCCGGTCTTTCTCTTCCTCCCAGCGGTCCGGTTCCATTCCGGTAAGCGCTTTGACCAGGGTGGACTTTCCATGGTCGACGTGGCCAGCTATCGCAACTACAAACACGTAACACTCAGTCCTTTCCTTGGGCCGCTCGAATCGCGGCTGCGATCTCGTGGTCGCGCTCGGGTGGCACGCAGCGCAGGTCAATCAACAACTCATTCTCGTGGACACGTCCGAGCACAACCGGGGTACCTGCCCGTAGCGGGGCTGCCAACGACTGATCAAGCGCAACAGCCCAACCGGGCAGTGGGAAGCCCGGCGCGCCGCCTCCTCCAACGCGGCCGTCGTGCGGAACCACACTGCCTCCAACCTCCGCTGCAATCGCTACTGCGCGGGCTTTGAGCTGGTCGGAGTTTGCGTGTAGGTAGTCGTGGACTGGTGTGCTGGCGATGTTCAGGCTTGCCTCCAGCGCCGCGAGGCGCAGCTTGTCGATGCGCACTGCGCGCGCCAGCGGGTGCCGCTTCAGCTTCGCAATGGCGTTCTTCGTTCCGACCATAACGCCTGCCTGCGGCCCACCAAGTAGTTTGTCGCCGGAAAACAGCACCACGTCCGCGCCATCGCGCAAAGCTGTGGTGGCATCTGGCTCGTCCGGCAGCAGCGGATCAGGGTGAAGCAGGCCCGAGCCGATGTCAGCGATCAGGGCGCAGCCGCGGGGCCGGACAAGCTCGCGAAGCTGCGCGATAGTGGTCTCCGCGGTAAACCCGTGCACCCTGTAGTTCGAGGGATGCACCTTCAGCACCGCTCCCGCGTTGTCGAGCGCCCGCTCATAGTCGAAGGGATGCGTACGGTTTGTCGCGCCGACTTCAACCAAAGACACTCGTGCGCTCTCAATGAGCTCAGGCAGGCGGAACCCCGCCCCAATCTCGATAAGTTCGCCGCGAGAGATAACGACGTCACGCCCCTCGGCGAACGTAGCCACGGCAAGGAGTAACGCCGCTGCGCCATTATTTACTACCAGCGCGTCCTCCGCCGCTGGACATGCAGCCAGGATTGCATCCGTGGCGGCCCTGCCTCTATCGCGGGATCGAACGCCTGCTGCGAGGTCCATCTCTACATCCACATATTGCGCGGCATCCACCATCGCGTCTATTGCCTGCGGGGCAAGCGGTGCTCTGCCGATGTTGGTGTGCACAACCACGCCTGTTGCGTTGAGGACTGGCGTCAGGGACCCGGGGTGGCGTCGACAAGCGTGGAGAAACTCCGGGGTGACCTCTTCAGGGGTGATCTCGCCGTCGCGGGCGCGCTGCTGCAACTTCCCTGCGAGCGCCTTAAGCGCGTGTGGCGCCAACGCGGTGTGCTCCTGCGCTGCAAGCGTAAGCAGTGCGTCTGTGCGAGGGATTCGACGGCGAGGATCATTCATGTGCTTCCCCTTACAACAACACAACGTTTTGGCGGAGACGGACAGGAATCGAACCTGCCAGGCCGAGATGCTCGACCTCACCAGTTTTGAAGACTGGGGTGGCCACCAGGACACGTACGCCTCCGAAAAGCAACGCTACCATGTAGGTATGGCTGCTGATAATTCTAAGATTCGTTTGACCCAGTACGCATCCGGTGGCGGGTGTGCGTGCAAGATTCCACCCGGTGAGCTCGAAGAAGCCGTCCAGGGACTGGTTGGTTTCGCTGACCCGAACGTGATCGTTGGCCTCGACGACGGCGACGACGCCTCCGCGATTCACGTCCGCGACGACCTCGCCGTCATCTCCACAGCCGACTTCTTCACCCCGGTCTGCGATGACGCCTACACCTGGGGCAAGATCGCGGCCGTCAACGCGCTCTCTGACGTCTACGCGATGGGCGGCACCCCAATCACCGCCATCAACCTGCTCGCCTGGCCACGGGATGTCCTCCCCTCAGAGCTCATCCGCGACGTACTGCACGGTGGCATGGACGCTGCCACCGCAGCCGGCATCAGCGTGACCGGCGGGCACTCGATCACCGCACCTGAGCCGATCTACGGCATGGCTGCCACCGGCATCGTGGACCCGGCCAAGCTCATACGCAACGACGCCGCAGAGGCCGGCCTGCCCATCACCTTGACCAAGCCGATCGGCTCTGGCCTACTGAACAACCGCCACAAGGCAACTGGCGATGTCTTCCCACAGGCCATCGAAGTAATGACCACGCTGAACAAGGAAGCTTCCGAAAAGGCAGTCGCCGCCGGTGTGAAAGCCGCTACCGACGTCACTGGTTTCGGCCTCCTCGGCCACTTGTTCAAGATGGCACGCGCTTCCGGGATCGACGCCGTCATCGACCACACGAAGGTCCCATTTATCGACGGCGCCCGTGAAACGCTCGAGGCCGGCTACATCCCAGGAGGCTCGAAGCGCAACCTCGACTGGGTACGCCCCAACATCGACTCTGATCTGGACGGCGACGAGTTGCTGCTCCTTGCGGACGCCCAGACTTCCGGCGGGCTGCTCGTCATCGGCGAGATCCCCGGCTACCCCGTCATCGGCGAAACTGTCGCAGGCACCGGCCGCGTTCAGGTGAAGTAGCCGAAATACCAAACTAGAAATACAACACTGCCCCTCCAACACGGTGTGTGAGAGGGGCAGTGTTGTGTGTTAGCTCCAGTCGCAGCTAGGCGGTAGTGATGCCGTCATCAACCTTGCCCGCTTCACGGCGCTTGCGCAGGCGCTCCCGCTGCGGTTCAACGACGTACTTCGGGTCCTCGGTGGACTGCTTACCGGCCTCGAGCACCGCGAAACGAGTCAGGCAGGAACCCGCCATCAACGCGACACCCGAAATACCTGCGAGTACTCGACTCTTTTTACTGAACAGCGCGCCAACGCCACCAACCGCGAGGCAAACCTCGGAAGCCTTGAAAAGCTTGCCTGCCTTTCCCGTGGAAAACGCTTCCTTAGAGACGTCGTCCAGTTGGCTCGTCATGTAGGACGTCGCTGCTACATCGGCGGCTGCGCCCACGACACCGAGTGCTCGCGGCACAGCGGCATTCTCCGTCGAAGTGGTGAGCAAGCCCATGCCGCCCGTCGCTGCGGTCGCAGATGATACGAACACGAACGGTAAATTCTTTCCCGCCTCCTGCCATGCAGGCACCGACGTGTTGCCGATCAGCACCGCGGTGTACGCCGCGAGCGGCGAGGCAAGCACACCGCCAGCAATACCAGCCGGGGTCGCTGCGAACTCAATAAACGAGCGCAGCGGGCTTGGCAGCGGCAGCTTCTTGCCAGTCAGCTCGTCGAGCTCCGGAAGCATAGCAAGCCCCTGCAACGAGGAGAACGAGCCCAGCAACCAAGAGCCGACACTCATCGGCGACGACAGCTTGAACACGCGGAACATGTTCAGCAAACGCTCCGGGCGACCAAGGTCAAGCACCAGGCAACCGGAGCCCACCGCGGCGGCAGCCATCGAACTAATCCGCATGTTGCGACGCAGCTCCTTGTTGCCTGTCGCGTCAGCTCCTACGGCCAACAAGGAGGAGCCTCCGGCGAGGCCGCCGAGGAAGAAGTAGACACCAATCGGCCACTCCCACGGAGGGAACTTCACAATCGGCTTACCGTAGTAGGAGTCAAAGTGCTCAAAGCTTGCCTCCGGCACCATTAGCTCCTCGCCACGACGCTTCTTCGGGCCACGTGGGCGCTCGCCTTCCGCTTGATCACGTCGCCGCGGACGACGCGGCTCCTGCGGTGGACGGTAGCTATCAAACTCAGCCATTTACTTCCTACCTCCGATCAGGACCGCGGCTGCAATAGTGCCAACCATTCCGGCTGCGGCAATGACGCCGCGCTTCGCCAGCTCCGGCAAGTTCGCCGTTGGAACCACTGGGTCTGGCGGAAGCCCGTAGACCTCTGGCGCATCCAGCAGCAGGAAGATTGAGCCTGTACCGCCTACACCGTCGTTCTGGTTTGCGCCATACAGGCGAGCTTCCGTCATGCCCTGCGCGTGCAGTTCCTTCACGCGCGCCTTCGCAAGCGCGAGCATTTCGTCGTACGTGCCGTACTTGATCGACGTCGTCGGGCAGGTTTTGGCACATGCTGGCTGCTCGCCGACCTGAAGGCGGTCGAAGCACATGGTGCACTTCTGGGCCACCCCGATGTTCTTAATCGGCGCGCTCTCACCAGGTGTGAAGTCCTCGCCCTTGCCGGAACGCTCGTTGCGCTTGCGAACGCCACCATCGCTACGACGCTCAATGACGCCGAACGGGCAGCCAGCAACGCAGGTACCGCAGCCATTGCAGACGTCATCCTGTACGACGACGGTGCCGTGCTCGGTGCGGAACAACGCACCCGTCGGGCACACGTCCAAGCAACCAGCGTTCGTGCAGTGCTTGCACACGTCGGAGGACATCAGCCAGCGGAAATCCGGTGTATCCGGCAATACCGCGCGGGTGGAAGCCTCTTCGGCAGGCTTGACGCTCGGCATTCCAAGCCCGACGAGCTTTGCACCCTCTTCACGAGCCTGCAGAATCCGGTCCTCGCCTTGCTCAATGAACGCCACGTGGCGCCACGTGTCCGCGTTCAGCGAACCGGTGTTGTCGTAGGAGTTACCAGACAACTTGTAGCCGTCCTGCGGGTTTCGGTTCCATTCTTTACATGCAACCTCACACGCCTTGCAGCCAATACAAATCGACGTATCCGTGAAGAAAGCCTTACGAGCTTCCTTCTCGTACCCGATGTTGGCTGGGGATTCGGTGATCTGATTCTTCGTTTTCATCGTCAAAACCTATCCTTCCCCGTTCGCCATATTCTTCTTCGTCGAGTCGTACTTCGCCGCCTCTGTGTCACCGAGCTGCTCACCAACGATGACGTCTTTCGACTCGTCGGTCAGCTTGGTACCGGTGTCCTCCGTCAGGCGCGCACGGCGCTGGTACTCACGCACCAGCTTCATGCGGTCCTCGCCGCGCGGGCGTCGGCCCGGCCGGATATCAACCGCGGAAACCTTCGACGCCTGGATGTTGACGTTCGGGTCCAGCATGATGCCCAAAAGGTCGTTCGGTCCATCGCCTTCGACCTCGGCGTAGGAACCTGCGCCGAAGTGATACGGCATACCGATCTGTTGGAACTCATGACCGTCGATGACCAGGGTCTTCATGCGCTCCGTGACCAGCACTCGCGCCTCGATGGCGTTGCGCGGCGAGATGATCGTCGCCCAGTCACCATTCTTGAGCCCGACCGCTTCGGCCAGCTTGTGCGAGACCTCACAGAACAGCTCCGGCTGCAACTCCGCCAAGAACGGCAAGCTTCTCGTCATCGAACCAGAGGTGTACGCCTCCGTCAGACGGTAAGTGTTCAGCATGTACGGGTACACGCCAACACCCGGCTCGCCAAAGTTCGGCGCCGAGAGGTTGTCCTCCCCACGCATCACAATTCGCGACGGCGACTGCTGCTGCTTGTACAGCGGGTTCGCAAACGGGGACTCCTGTGGTTCGTAGTGCGTCGGCATCGGGCCGTCAACCATTCCGGTTGGCGCGAACAGCCAGGCCTTGCCGTCCGCCTGCATGATGAACGCATCATCGCCTGCAAGCGCTGCAGGACCGACCGCGTCGCGCTCTGGCTTAAACCCAGGTGCGCGGTTGACCGGGAAGTCCACAACATCGTCGGACTCCCACAGCTCCTTGTCCTCGTTCCACCAGACCAGCTTCTTGCGCTCCGACCATGGCTTGCCGTCCGGATCCGCAGAAGCACGGTTGTAGAGCACGCGACGGTTCATTGGCCATGCCCAGCCCCACTCCAACGCCATCGCGTTCTGCTCCTGGCCTGGGCGCTTGTTCGCCGAACGGTTGACGTCGTCAGCGTACACACCACAGTAAATCCAGCAACCAGAGGAGGTTGAGCCGTCAGCCTTGAGATCCGCAAACTTGTCTACAAGCTGTCCCTTGCGAGGACCGTCGAGATAGTAGCCGTTGATCTCCTTCAGCACCGACTCCGGCAGAATCTCACCGTGCTCATCGCACTCGTAGTCCCAGGTGATCTTCTGCAACGGCACGTCGCGCGGGTCGGTCGAGTCCTTGACTCGCTCCTTCAAGCGAAGTCCCAAGTCGTAGAAGAACTCGAGGTCACTCTCGGCATCGCCCGGCGCATCCTTGGCCTTGTAGCGCCACTGCAGCACGCGCGAGGTCTGGGTAAACGTACCTGCCTTCTCAACGTGGTTCGCAGCTGGGAAGAGGAACACCTCAGTGTCGATCTCCTCCGGCGAAATCTCACCGGACTGCACCTCTGGAGAGTCCTTCCAGAACGTTGCCGTTTCGATTTCAGAGAAATCACGTACGACGAGCCACTTCAGCTTGGTCAGCGCCATGCGCTGAATGCGACCGTTCGACTGCGCAACCGCAGGGTTCTGGCCGAAGACGAAGTAGCCGTCGACAAGCCCCTGGTTCATCAGCTGCAGCGTGTGGTACGTCGAGTGCGCACCAGTCAACCTTGGCATGAGGTCCATGCCCCAGTTGTTCTCCTCGGTTGCGGCGTCACCCCAGTAGGCCTTCATCAACGACACAGCGAAGGTGTCGCCGGTCTGCCAGAAGCCCTTCTGATCACGCTTCGACACTGCAGCCAAGTACTCGTCCCACGTCTGGTGCGTGGACTGAGGCATCGGCAGGTAGCCAGGCAGGATGTGGAACAGCGTCGGCACGTCCGTGGAGCCCTGGATCGATGCGTGGCCACGCAGCGCCATGATGCCCGAACCCGGACGGCCGATGTTGCCCATCAGCGTCTGCAGGATCGCACACGTACGGATGAACTGTGCGCCCAACGTGTGCTGAGTCCAGCCAAGCGCGTACGCGAAGCAGGTGGTGCGATCGCGGCCAGAGTTCTCCGCAATCGAGTTCGCGAGGAAGTAGAAGTCCTCCTCGGAAATACCACACGACTCAGCAACAACCTGCGGGGTGTAGCGGGAGTAGTGGCGCTTCAAAATCTGGAAGACTGTTCGCGGATCCTGAAGGGTTTCATCCTTCTCAACGTCCCACGAAGTCTGCGCATCCCACTTCTTACGCGCCTGCCACGAATCGTTGGAGTAGCCACCCGTTTCAGGGTCGTATCCAGAGAACAGACCCTCAAGGTCCTCCGTATCCTGGAAGTCTTCACTGATCAACGTCGAAGCGTTGGTGAATGCCTTGACGTACTCCTCGAAGTACAGATTGTTTTCCAGCACGTAGTTGATGACAGCACCCAACAGAATAATGTCGGTACCACCACGAATCGGGATGTGCTTATGTGCCATCGCCGACGTACGCGTGAATCGAGGGTCGACGTGGATGATTCGTGCGCCACGCGCCTTCGCCTCCATGACCCACTGGAACCCAACTGGGTGCGCTTCGGCCATGTTTGACCCTTGGATGACAATGCAGTCCGCATTCGCCATGTCCTGCAGTGGCTGGGTCGCTCCACCGCGTCCAAACGAGGATCCCAAACTGGGAACCGTGGAAGAGTGTCATATACGAGCTTGGTTTTCTACCTGCACCGCGCCCGCTGCAGTCCACAGCTTCTTAATCAGGTAGTTTTCCTCATTGTCCATCGCGGCGCCGCCCAGGCCTGCGATGCCCATGGTTCGACGCACTGGGCGCCCCTTGTCGTCAAAATCCTGCCAGCCGTTTTCACGAGCTTCCAAGAAGCGGTCGACGACCATCTCCATGGCGGTTTCTCGGTCAAGTTTGACCCATTCCTTGGAGCGCGGTGCTCGGTACAGAATGTCGGTCACGCGGTTTTCCGCGTTGACGAGCTGCTCGGAAGCTGCACCCTTCGGGCACAGGCGTCCGCGTGAGTGCGGAGAATCCGGGTCGCCTTCAATTTGAATGACCTTATTGTCTTTTACATATACGCGCTGGCCACAGCCAACAGCGCAGTACGGACACACGCTCTTGACAACGCGATCCGCTTCTACAATGCGGCCTTCCATTTCTTGGCTGCGCGCAGATTCGGTGTTTTCGCCTCGGGCGAAGGCGTCACCACCGCGTATCTGGCGCACAACCGGCCAATTTAAGGGACTAAAACGAGACATACCGGCAAGGATAGCCCATTTTGCGAAGGTTCCCCATCGACATACCCCCAGGTCATTGATTAGGATACCCTTACTTTTGATGCATTTTTGCCTCGCAGGCGTAAAATAGCGCCGTAACATCAGTTTTCAACTACACCTTCAAAGGAGCTTGACTATGGACAAGAAATTGCAAGATGCAATGAACGAGCAGGTCACTGCGGAATACCAGGCGGCACTGCTGTACCGCCAGCTCGCCTACACCATGGAGGCACAGTCTTTCCCGGGCTTCGCCTCTTGGTTTGCAGAGCAGGCACACGAAGAGTGCGACCACGCGGAGAAGTTCGCAACGCACCTCATCGACCGGGGTCACGACGTCACCTTGCACACCGTCGCACTCGACGCTCCATCGATCGATTCCCCGCTCGCAGCGTTCAAGGCAGCGCTGGAGCACGAGCGCAAGGTCTCCGCGATGATTCGAAACATCGCTGGCATCGCCGATGAGGTCAAGGACTTCGATTCCCGCTCCCTCATCACGTGGTTCCTCGACGAGCAGATCGGCGAAGAGGCAACGGTTTCCGAGATTGTTGACCAGCTGACACTTGTCGGCAATGATGGTTCTGGACTGCTGCGCCTGGACTCGGGTCTTGGTCAGCGCAACGATTCTTCGAACTAACCCAATATTCGCCCAATAATTATCGACGTCCACTTCCCCACAGCCTGCTGCGGTGAAAGGGGACGTCGAATATTTTGCCTCACGACGTTTCATCCCAGGAGCCCCATGCCTTTGCCGCCTTTGACCCGAATTATCGCCTGTGCCACTACTCTTGCTCTTGCTGCGACGGGGATTTCGGTTCCCTGCGCGCAGGCGCAAACCAACTCGATTTTGCCCGCGTGGCCTACTGTCCGTCCTAATGGACCCGAAGACCTTCCATCGAAGCCAAAGCAAAAACCGATGAAGATGCCAGATGGCACCGTCGTCCAAATCATGGGTGATGTGCTCGGCCCGTGGGCCGCGCACGTCGGTATCGGGGCTGGCGATCTAGGTACGATGACCCCGCTCAACGGTGATGAGTTCGCGATGATCTTCGGCGACTCATTCCGCGGCAAAAAGTTTGGGGAAGGCGACTGGATCAGCCCCATTGGCGTGGTTGCGCGAATGAATAACGGACAGATCGAAATCCTTCGCCCGCTCAAGGGGCACCGTGACGCATACGGCCTGATCAACTACTACCGGAAAGAAGGCGACAACCTGACCCTCATCCCGTCCGACGTGATCAACATCAACGGAACGCTGTACATGCAGGGCATGTGGAACCGTGGCATCGGCAATGTGCTCGAGACACAGACATGGAAGTCCACAGACGAGGGGAAAACCTGGAAGAGCATCGGGCGCACCCCTAACTACTACCTCAATGGCCTTGGCCAGCTCATCTCTTGGGAAAAAGGGCCAGACGGCTACATCTACGCAGTGATGTCCGGCTTCCAGCGCGAGCACCCGGTGTACCTGGCTCGGTTCACCGAGGACCAGATCGGCGACCAGCCAAGTTGGGAACTGTTTAATCCGAACACCGGCGAGTGGGGCAACGAAGCTGGCGCGATCCTGCACGGTAACAAGATCAAGGCCGGCGAGATGAACCTGCGATACATCGACAACCACTGGGTGTTCGTGATGTTCAACGAGGCCACGCTCGCCGTCGAGGTCCGCATTTCGGATACGCTGCCACAAAGCTGGAACGACGTGCCTGTCGCGACAATCGCCAAGAATGGCTACTGGGACTTTCAGCAGACGCCGATGAATTTCTCCCAACCTTACGGTGGGTACATCGTACCGGGTTCCACGATCGCGAACCTCGACGTCGTCATTTCGCAGTGGAACACGAACACCAACGAACGCTACATGTCGACGCAGTTCAACGTCAAGGGCCTGGACACGTTCTTCGGTATTGACCCTGAAGCGATGCGCCCGCACGACCAAAACGATGTCGACGTCAACGTCACACCAAACCCACCGCAGACCGATGACATGGACGCCGAAGATAACCTGATGTCCTCGGAGGGCAGTTCCAAGACGAAGGCGGCGCTCATCACGGTTGGTGTGCTCGCCGGGCTGGGCTTAATCGCTGCGGTGACGTGGCCCACCATCCGCCAGTACCTGCCACCGCAGCTGCAGCAACTCGTGGGCTAGCGCAGCTCGTCCCTCACGTAATCCTCGACGTTTTCCATGAATGCCTTCGGCGGGGCAAAGAAGTTGCACCCGGTGAGTGCCGTGGAAAAGTCGAGGATTCTGTCATAGTTGCCAACTGGCTCTCCGATGAACATGCGGCGCAGCATCCGCTCGGTGATGGCGACGTCCTTCGCGTAGCTCATAAAGAATGTGCCCTGCTGGCCGGCTGCGTCACCGAAGGTGAGGTTGTTGCGGACGATCTCCAACGATTCGCCGTCTTCATCTTCGATCGAGTTCACAGCAACGTGACTGTTGGCCGGTTTCGCGTCGTCGTCGAACTCGATGTCTTCGTGCTTCGTTCGGCCGATGACACGCTCCTGCTCCTCGACGGGTAAATCGTCCCAGGCTTTCAGATCGTGGACGTACTTTTGCAGCACGATGTGGCTGCCACCCGCCCACTTTCCTTCGCGGATAATCGCCGTTGCGATGCCGTCTTGGCCACGCGGGGACTCGGTGCCGTCGACAAACCCGAGTGGGTCGCGGAAGTCCTGGTACTGGAAGGCGTGCGTCTCATCGAAGTCTTCGATGGCGTCGCCGAGCTGTTTCGTGATGCGGCGCGCAAGTTCGAAGGCGACGTCGTATTCGTCGGCACGAATGTGGAAGAACAGGTCGCCCGGTGTCGACGGCGCGTGGTGCTTCTCTCCTTGCAGTTCAACGAACTCATGGAGGCCCTCAGGCTTTTCCACGGTGAAGAGGCGATCCCACATCTTGGCACCGATGCCGAGCACTGCGCTCAAGTGAGCCTCGGGCCAGCGGAAGCCGACGCCGTTGACGAGCCCCGCGAGGCCACCGATGATGTCCACCACCTCCCCCTCATGACCCGGCGCGATGGTCAACGTCAAAAAGATTGCGTCTTTTGACTGCGGCAGGATGACGTTCTGGGAGACTTCTGTCGAATGTATGTCGCTCATAGGTGCCATCATATGCCCCTATGCTCTTTCGCCACTGGCGACCACCCGGTAGAGTCAGTGCGATGGAGACTTCCCGCAGCACAGGGCCCTGGGCGGCGTTGTGGTCGATGATGGTCGGGTTTTTCGTGATTCTGGTGGACTCGACGATCGTTGCCGTCGCTATTCCTGCGATTTCCACCGCGTTTAACGCCACCTACAGCCAGATTATCTGGGTGAACAGTTCGTACTTGCTGGCGTACGCGGTGCCGCTGCTGATTACGGGGCGGCTCGGTGACAGGGTGGGACCACGAACTGTCTACCTGTGTGGCTTGAGCCTGTTCACGGTCGCCTCGCTGGCGTGCGGCTTGGCAACCTCGATCGAGGCACTGATTCTTGCCCGGGCTGTGCAGGGCTTTGGCGGTGCCCTAGTGACACCGCAGACGATGTCGGTGATGCTGCGCACGTTCGCACCGCAGCAGCGGGGTGGCGCCATGGGCGTCTGGGGCGCAACGGCAGGGGTAGCGACAATCGTTGGGCCGCTGCTCGGCGGTCTCCTCGTGGACGCCTGGGGCTGGGCGTGGATCTTCATCATCAACGTCCCGGTGGGCATTGTTGGCATCGCATTGGCGTGGGTCTTCGTGCCGAAGCTCGAGCAGAATGCACGGACATTTGACTGGGTTGGCGTCGCTCTGTCGGCTTCGGGCATGTTCTGCCTGGTGTTCGGCATCCAGGAAGGACAGACATTTTCGTGGAGCTTCGCCATCGTTGCACTCATTTGCACCGGCGCCGTGTTGCTGTCGCTCTTCGTATGGTGGCAAACAAAAACCACCCGGGATCCATTGGTGCCGTTGGAGCTGTTTTCTGACCGAAACTTTTCCCTCGCCTGCGTAGCAATTTCTACGGTTGGGTTTGCAATCTCCACCTACGTCATTCCGTGGATGATCTACGTGCAAAACGTGCAACACTACTCGCCAACCCAAGCAGCGTTGCTCCTGCTTCCCGCGGGATTGATTTCTGGATGCTTCTCGCCTTGGGTCGGCAAGCTCACCAACACGCATCAGCCCAAGCCGTTCGCGATCGCAGGGCTCTCGCTCGTCGCGGTCGCGATTGGTGCCGCGGCCTTCATTACCGACCCGAGTGTCTCCCCAATGTGGTTACTCGTGGTCTCCGTGATCAACGGGTTTGGCAACTCAATGGTGTGGGGGCCATTGTCCATGATCGCGACACGAAACCTCGATCCCCGCCTGGCCGGGGCGGGTTCCAGCGTGTATAACACCGTGCGACAGCTCGGCGCGGTCATTGGCTCAGCAGGGATCGCGGCGATGATGTCACAGCAGATTGCGCACCAACTCGGGCCGGCGGCTGCCGACTTTTCCGGCGGCGGGAGCACCCAAGCGCTCCCCGACGTGCTTCACCAACCATTCGCGCAGGCGATGTCCACGTCTATGCTTCTGCCGTTGAGCCTCGTCATCGTTGGTGTACTGGTTTCCACCAGATTTGTGCGCACCCAGTCTTGGAACGATTAATCTTCCAGGGAAATCATGTACACAGGTGGCTCAATCTTGAAGTAGCCGAGGTGCTCCCAGAAAGCACGCCCTGCGTCGTTGCCTTCTGCCACCATCAGGTGCACTGCTGGGGCTTTACGTTCGCGCAGCCATTGCACGCAACCGTCGGAAAGCAAGCGCCCCACGCCGCCTCCCCGAGCGCTAGGGCGCACTCCTGTCATGTGAATCCACCCGCGGTGGCCGTCGAAACCTACGATAGTCGCACCGTCAACGACACCTTCTGCAGACTCAGCAACGAGCACCGTACTACCAGGGCTTTCCATCGCAAGATCGAAGTCAGTCGGCGGGTCATTCCATTCCTGGGTAATGCCAGATTCGTCCCAAACATCCACGACCGCCTGGCGGTCCTCAGGGCGGGCTTCACGCAATGTGTACATAACAGGTAAGAATAAACGCTGAAAGGTAGAGCATGAAATGCGACGTAAACCCCGCACCCCAAAGAAATCCATTACGGGAACATTCCCCGTAGACACCGGCAGAGCGACCATCATCGCCGACAAACTTCGCGACGGCGGCTACACCCTCGAACTCAACCGCGTCCCCAGCTCCTACGTTGTACTCGGTGCGCCGGAGGTGCTGACGTTCGACTACATGCAGTGGATCACGCGATTCATCCGCCCCGGCGACACCGTGCCCTCGGATTTCCGCGCAGTCCACCTCGGCGGGGCCGCGTGCACGCTGCCTGCGCATTTCGCGCACCGCTACCCCGAAAGCCATCAAACGGCGGTGGAGATCGACCACAGGCTTGCGCAGCTCGTGCGTTGGGCCTTTCACGAAAACGTCGAGCCTGTCACGATTCGCTGTGCAGAAGCACGCGCGTTCACTCACGCCTGCCAACCACGCAGCCTCGACGTCATCATTCGCGACGTCTTCAGCGGCCCCTCCACCCCTCGCCCGCTGACCACCGTCGAGTTTTTCCGCGCGTGCACCGTGGCACTGCGCCCGGGAGGCATCTACATCGCAAACATCGGCGATAGGCAGCAGCTTCCCAACACCCGAGCCGAAATAGCCGGGCTCCTCGAGGTCTTCCCCCACACCGCGGTTGTCGCACCACCAGCGATGCTCGACGGCCACGAGTACGGCAACGTCATCGTCGCCGCGAGCAACGCACCCTTACTTTT
The DNA here is from genome assembly GCF_024453995.1 of Corynebacterium sp. CCUG 51687. Lineage (NCBI taxonomy): Bacteria > Bacillati > Actinomycetota > Actinomycetes > Mycobacteriales > Corynebacteriaceae > Corynebacterium > Corynebacterium sp. CCUG 51687. The sequence continues at coordinate 152,128 of NZ_JAGPYT010000004.1, forward strand.
CGACGCCACCTCCGACCCCACCGTGGCCGTGAAAGACGGTACGGCCCTGCTCACGGGCGTTTCCACCGATAGCCTTGCCCGGCGCGACTAGGCCAACTGCTGCGCTTCCGGCACCCAAAGCTTGCGGGCACCGCGGAACGTTGCGCTCACTCCGAGCAGCACCAACAATGTGAACACCGGCACAGAGACAAAGCCGTAGCCGTAGGAGCCGAAGTAGTCTTTCACCCACCCCCAGACAGCCGCACCAATTGAAAGCCCAATTGGGTAGGCCATCCCCAGCGTGCCCCAAATCTTCGAGAACTCTTTCTGACCAAACGAGTGCTCTGCGATCAGTGGTGGGGCGACGGTGCCGCTTGCAGTACCGAGGAAGATGAAGATCACGAAGAACACGTAAGGCAGGAGCGTGGTCATGTATGCCCACGCCGCGGTCGCGCCGGCCGCAATCAGCAGCACGATCCACAGGGCCCGCTCCAGGCCGATTTTATCGATGAACCAGCCAAGAAACGGTTTGAACACGATCAGACAAATCGTTGCCGTGATAATGATTGTTGAAATTTCCTCTGGGCGAAGCTCCACACCCCACGGCTTGCCAGAAAGATAGTTCACGAAGTGTTGCGTCATCCCGTAGATCGCGCCCAACAACAGCAATGAGGCCGCCAATACGTAGAACCAGATGCTGCCAAAAGCCTCCCGCTGCGTCATTCCCGGCTCGTTACCAGTTTTCGTGGTCACTTCATCTGCCGGTGCCACCTCCGCACCGTACGGGCGTAGGCCGAGATCCTCAGGATTGCTGCGGATCAGGAACAACGCCGGTCCCGTTGTCAGCACAACCATTGCGACGGCCATAATCACCATCGAGGTCCTCCATCCAACGGTCCTCAGCAGGATCGGCACTACTACGCCGAGGATCACACCGCCCACTCCTGTTCCCGCCAGGACGATGCCCAACACGGTTCCTCGTTTAGCCACAAACCAGCGATTGATAACGACGATCGGGACGTACTGCAGCGAAAGCCCCACGCCGATACCAATGACGATTCCGGCTGCATAAAACCACCACAGAGATTGTGCGGCGGAAAAGACAACCAAGCCACCCGCAGCAATGAGACCACCAAGGACCAACAAGCCAGGCGCCTTGATTCGGTCAATGAGCATGCCAGCCACCGGCATTGACGCCGCGGAAGCGAAGCCATACAAAGTGAAATAAATCATGAACGCACCTGCACGGGTCCCAGGAAAGTCCCCGAGCACCGCCGGTGTAAAGAAACTCAGACCAGTCAGCGTTATTGAAAACGCCACCTCTACCAGCAAGGCACCGATAATGACCATCAGGTGACGTGCCGGGATTTTCCCAGCGGATTGAATATGCCCTTCAGTCGCAGCCATGTCCGCTACTCCCTCGCAGTCAAAAGAGAATTTGAATGGACTTAGTGTACGTCCGCCTCCGACACAATTGGCGTTTTTGGGTTCTGTGACAGAGGGCTGGCAGAGGGCTAAGGTAACAACTCTGTTACTTCCGGGAGAAAGGGCTGATCTTTGAACCATTTTCGCGCCATGTTCACGATGGCACCCGCACGCCGGGACCATATCCCTGCCTTCCGCACAGCCGCCGGAGTAGCCATCCCACTCCTACTCCTGCTCTGGATCGGCCGCTTCGACCTTGCCATCTACGCCAACTTTGGCGCGTTTACGGGTGTTTATGGACGCCACGAAACCCGACAGGATAGGGCACGCCACCAGCTCCTTGCTGGTACCGCCATCGTGGTCGCGATCGCAATTGGCGCGACGATGTCCTGGACCCACACCAACCAATGGCTCATTATGCTCATCTCTGCCGTCGCGTCCTCGGTGTGGGCGACCATCGCGCTGTGGTCAGGTACACGCCCAACCGGGTCCGTCTTCGTACTCTTCGCAATCGCCGCGGTGGGGTCCCTTGCCCACCCGGCACACCCACTGATCGCTACAGCAGTCGCTGCTGCGACGGCCGGTCTTTGCTTTGGGCTCGGGAGAATATCGCACCTCATAGGGGAAGGTCCCAATGTGCGTGAACCGCGAGGGGAGGAAGTGGGCGTCGATAAGCAGGCGCTGAAGCGAGAGGCAGCGCGATTCTTCCTCGCTCCCCTGCTCGCTGGAACGATCGGCATCATCTCCGTCGCTCTCATTGACCCGCTGTCGCACTTCTACTGGGCGATGGTCGCTGCGGTAGTTCCGCTGGTCAACAACCGCTACCGCGTGCAGTACTTTCGTGCCTTGCAACGTATGCTCGGCACCCTTTCCGGCATTCTCGTCGCCGGGTTCCTCCTCTCGCACCACATGCAGGAATGGCAGTTCGTGGTATGGATCATCATCCTGCAGTTCTTGACAGAAACCTATGTCACCCGCAACTACACGCTGGCAGCGAGCTTCATCACCCCGACCGCCCTGCTGATGATCCAAGCCGTCGAACCTGCCCCCGTCGCGCCAATGCTCCTTGCGCGCAGTGCGGAAACCATCCTCGGTGCTGCCTCAGCGCTCGTAATTATCGCCATCGGATATACCAGAACCAACCCGCACTTGGTACGCCAACGCCTCAAGGCTGCCACCCCTAAAGCCTAAGGCCTAAACCTCAAACCGATACTCGGAGCCATACCGCGGCTGGTACAGCGCCGCATACTCCACATCCACAGCCCTGAAGTGTGGCGATGTCACTTCAGCAAGTGCCTGGATATGGTCCCCTACGATCGCCTTCGGCAGGCGCAGCCCCATCGTTAGGTGCGGAATCCACCGAGCACCACGGCCATCGGGATTGAGCTCGTTGAGCTCCCGCGCTGCTCGCTCAAGCTCGTCCGGGCCCTGCAGCAGCCACGCCACCGTCTGCTTCGACTTCGTCCCGAACACCACCGTGCCTACCCTGTCCAGACGCGCAGGCAATAACTGGGGCAGGAGTTCCCCTGCTCGGGCGATCACCTTTCGAGCCATCTGAGGAGCGAACGTCACTGACACGTGCGGGCGCTGCTGAACGGGAAATCCGCGCTGCGCCAGCTCCTCATAAATCTTGCGAATCTCCTGCTCCTGCGTCTTCGGCAAGCGCAGCAAAATGTTCTCCGGGGACATACGACCTCACTCGTTGATGTCTTTCAGGTCCACGATAACGTCGGGGTTGCCGAACGCCTTGCGGACACGCTCGAGGGCATCGGGAAGGCTCAGCCCGTCGGCGGCAGCGCTTAAGATCACGTCTTGCAGGTCGCCTCCTCAGCCCCAATCTTTGTAGTCATCAAACCCATATCCAGTGCCGGTGAGCACTTTGTCATCGTTGAACTTCAGCGCCATGACACCGTTTCCAAACCGCCACATCCACCCCGTCCCTGGGCAAGGCTCACTGGTTTTCGCTTTGCAACATGGCGTCGGAATCATCTCGAGACCCATGTACCGGTAGCGATCATCACTGTCATTGCTTGCCATGTTCGTCGAGCGCCTCCACCCTCAAGTGATTGTCTGCCACGTCTCAACGTACCAAACCGCCAGAAAGTTCGTTCACTTGTTCGAATCGTGCCGATCTGTGTCGGCGGGGGTTGATAGGGTGAGAGCAACTCACGAAAGGAGGGGGGCATGACCAGCACAATCACCCGATGCGTCAACGATATTTCGGCAGCGCTGCGCACGTTAAGTGAGCTTTTCGCCGACCCCTCCGCCCTCACATTCAGTGATATCCGGCACGAAATGGAACGCCTCGAGGAGCAATTCAAAAAGAAGGCAACTATCGACGCCGCGTTCGCCTTCATCGCCGAGCGCGAAGAAGCTGGCCGAATTGTCGGCGCTAACTACCCCAACGCGTACCTCCAGCAGTGCCTCGACCTGTCAAAGGGCGAAGCCTACAACCGCCTTGAACGCGGCCGACTCCTCTTCGGCCAGCCGCCAGCACCTAGCACTCCCCCGGCCAGCGAGGAAAGCACCGAGGAGCTTTTCGCTCGCACCCATGAAGTGGAGCAGCAGCAGGCAACTGCCAGAAGAACGTCTTCCCAGGTTAGTGCAGAGAAGCAAAACATCATCCGGCGCGAACTCGACAAGTTGCTCAAAGCTGGCGTGGACGAACGCACCCGCATCTACTCCGCAGCCATGACCGAGGGCTTACGTCGCAACCCCGAAGACCTCCGGCAGTTCGTTCGCCGCGCAGTCAGCGACGTCAACCGGAAACACGCCCCACATACCAACCCTAATGCCGGGTATGAAAATCGTGGCATGTCCATTGGTCGTCGCAAATCGGATGGCACTGTAGACATCTACATCAACGCTACGGCTGGAGATGCCGCCCTGATCAAAGCGCACACAGACAAGGGCCTCGCGCCAAACTCCAACCTTCCAGCAGCGATGCACGACGAAGTGGACTCCCGCACCCGGCAGCAACGTCGGTTCGACCAGTTCTTCGCCATTTTCAAACAACACGAGCAATCGCACCAGAAGGCGAACGGCGGCGCTGCCTCGGTGGTCATTGCACTTACTCTCGACGACCTCGCCGACGGCGATGCTTCCATGCTTTACGGCACCAACACCGGCATCGAAGTCGACTGTTTCGATCTTGTACGCCTCGGTATGGACGGAACTACAGACTTCCTCCTCCAAGTGGACGGCGTCACCTCAGTACCACTGTGGATGGGGAGAACCACCCGGCTCGCATCGGTCGAACAGCGAATCGCAATGTTCGCCATCCAAGGAGTATGCTCCTGGCTCGGCTGCACCACCCCTATGTCAGAATGTGAGGCACATCATATCCTCGCCTGGATAAAGGGCGGACACACCGATATCGAAAACCTCACTGGTCTTTGCCGCGAGCACCACAGATGCAACAACGACAACAGAGACGGCTCCTTTGACAAGGGCTACATGGATTTCGACCCGCAAACAGGCAAAGCGGGATACCGAAAGCACCCGTCCGATCCAATGAAATTCAACCAATCGGTGCCTGCGAAACACTCGGCAGTCAGCAGAATCTACGCCGCAAAAGGCAGGTGCAACTGCGTACGGACCGGAGAGCGTGACCCCGCCTTGTATCCGCCAGGCCTCTCACCTCCCGTTACGGCTCCACTATCTCAAAGCGCCTAGGGTCGGAGGCATGAAGATCTTTACCGTCGGCCATTCAAACCTCGAGTTTGACCAATTCGTGGGCATGCTCGAGGCTTCCGGCGTGCGTGCAGTCGTGGACGTGCGCAAGCTTCCCGGCTCCAGGAAGTACCCCTGGTTCAACGACGATCAACTTGCCCAACACTTACCTGGGCACGGCATCGAATACTCCCGAAACGAAGGGCTCACCGGGCGGCGCAACGTGTCCAAAACAGTCCCCTTCGAGGTGAACGGCAACTGGCGCAACCGAAGCTTTCACAACTACGCGGACCACGCCCTTGGCGACGAATTCGCACAGTCACTCCAAGCGCTCAGGGAACAAGCCAGGACATGCCCAACAGTAATCATGTGCTCAGAGGCAGTCTGGTGGCGTTGCCACCGACGCATCATCGCCGACCACCTCCTGGCCCACGGCGACAACGTGCAGCACATCATGGGAATGACACAGCACGGCCCCACCCTAAGTGCAGCGAAGTTCAACGACGGAGCTGTCGTCGGCGAGGATAAGAAAGTGCGCTACCCGGAGCAAGAGACCAAGTAGCACGTTTCAACTACCCACCGCTGCCCCTGTTCCCATTTCCGCAGTACGCGCCCATTTTTAGCTAGAGGGGCGCTAACCTCTCAAAAAGCCTCTAAAAACGCATTGATTGAACAGGTAGCAAACTCTTCGCTTCAATGTCAGTTCAGCGCGTTTGAAATAGTTCAGTATTGACTGTATAGTTCAGCGCATGCTGACTATTGCTTCGCGCCTCGATGTCATGAACCGGCTCGGCCGGGCCATGGCGGATCCGACGCGCTCCAGAATCCTGATGACCCTACTCGACGGCCCGAGCTACCCGGCTGTGCTTTCGCGCGACCTGGACTTGACCCGCTCGAACGTCTCGAACCACCTGACCTGCTTGCGTGACTGCGGCATCGTCGTCGCCGAGCCGGAGGGCCGCAAGACACGCTACGAAATCGCCGATCCGCACCTCGCGACAGCGCTCAACGCGCTAGTGAACGCGACGTTGGCTGTCGACGAGAATGCCCCGTGCATCGACCCTGAGTGCTCGGTGCCCGGCTGCGACGGAAAAGGAGTGGACGCATGACTTCAGCATGTGGATGCGAACACGAACCAGCCACGGAAATCGAAGCTCTCGATCGGCCATGGTGGAAGGACCCCGAGTTGCTACTGCCGATCTTCTCCGGCATAGCCCTCGTCATAGGCCTGGCGCTGGACTGGTCTGGGCTAGAGGCACCCGCGACAGTACTGTTCTGGGTCGGCCTGCTGCTAGGGGCGTATACGTTCGCGCCCGGCGCTACCCGGAACCTTGTCACGAAGCGCAAGCTCGGCATTGGCTTGCTGATGACAATCAGCGCGGGCGGCGCGGTGATCCTCGGTTACGTCGGAGAGGCCGCGGCGCTAGCGTTCCTGTACTCGATCGCCGAGGCGCTGGAGGACAAGGCGATGGACCGGGCGCAGAGCGGACTGCGAGCACTGTTGAAGTTGGTGCCGCAGACCGCGACGGTGCTGCGCGACGGCACGGCGGTCGAGGTCGCAGCGAAGGACCTCGTAGTTGGCGAGCTGATGCTTGTACGCCCCGGGGAGCGGATCGCCACGGACGGCATCATTCGTTCCGGACGCTCCAGCCTTGACACCTCAGCGATCACCGGAGAATCCATTCCGGAGGAGGTCGCACCGGGCGACGAGGTGCCCGCGGGAGCGATCAACTCCGCCGGTGTGCTGGAGGTCGAGACGACCGCAGCTGGAACTGACAACTCGCTGACCACACTCGTGGACCTGGTCGAGCAGGCACAGGCGGAAAAGGGCGACCGCGCCCGGATCGCCGACCGGATTGCCCGACCCCTAGTGCCCGGGGTGATGATCCTGGCGGTGCTAGTGGGCGTGATCGGCTCGCTGCTCGGCGACCCCGAGACGTGGATCACCCGCGCGCTGGTGGTCCTGGTCGCAGCGTCGCCGTGCGCGCTGGCAATCTCCGTGCCGCTGACGGTCGTGGCCGCGATTGGCGCGGCCAGCCAGTTTGGCGTGGTCATCAAGTCCGGCGCTGCGTTCGAGCGGCTCGGCGGCATCCGTCACCTGGCGGTGGACAAGACCGGAACTCTTACCCGCAACCAGCCCGAGGTTACCGGGGTGGTCCCGGCGGACGGATTCGATCGGGCCCAGGTGCTTTCCTTCGCAGCGGCAGTTGAGCAGCAATCGACGCACCCCCTCGCCGCGGCGATCGCGGCAGCGGCGCCCGAAGCACCCGCCGCCTCGGACATCAGCGAGGAAGCCGGTCATGGCATCGGCGGCACCGTCGAAGGTCGACGGGTGCTGGTGGGCAGCCCCCGGTGGATCGACGCCGGGCCACTGAAGGCAGACGTTGAGCGCATGGAGTCCGAAGGTCAGACCTGCGTCCTGGTCACCGTCGATGACACCCTCGCCGGAGCGATCGGGGTCCGCGACGAGCTGCGTCCCGAGGTTCCCGAAGCTGTGCAGACCCTGCACGCTAACGACGTGAAGGTGAGCATGCTCACCGGCGACAACACTCGCACCGCCCGGGCGCTGGCTGAGATCGCCGGGATCGACGATGTGCGCGCCGAGCTACGCCCAGAGGACAAGGCAAGCATCGTCGCCGAACTCTCCTCCAAGACACCGACGGCCATGATCGGCGACGGCATCAACGATGCTCCGGCACTGGCGGGCGCAACGGTGGGTATAGCGATGGGAGCGACCGGCTCTGACGCCGCGATCGAGTCCGCTGACGTCGCCTTCACCGGCCACGACCTCCGGCTGATCCCTCAGGCACTGCAACACGCCCGCCGAGGCAGCAGGATCATCAACCAGAACATCGTGCTGTCTCTGGCTATCATCATCGTGTTGATGCCGCTGGCGATCAGCGGCGTGCTGGGCTTGGCCGCCGTCGTATTGGTTCACGAGGTCGCCGAAGTCATCGTGATCTTGAACGGCCTGCGGGCTGCACAAGCGAAGCGCTGAGCCACACTTTCGTCCAGCGCGCTGGCTCCCCAACGCGGATCTTAGAAGGATCGTTCTGCTCAGGGACCAAGCGTCATCTCAAAACTTTTGATGCCGAGCTTTATCGACACGGCCCGCAACAACCTGGGCAGTGTGTTTGGCAAAAGGCCCCACACCCATCAGCGTTGCCGAGCCGTCGCCGGTCCAGTTGCCATAACCGACTAGATGCAGATTCTTCACCGCGGCTTCGCGGCCGCGCATGAGGTGGCGGAATGGACCGAGGGTTGGGCGAAAACCAGTGCACCAGATCAGGTGGTCGTGGTCCAGCTCGTTCAAGCTATCGAAGATGGGGGTAGCGGTGAGCTGACCGGAGTTGCGGAGCTCACGTAGATGAGGCAATGCGACAATGTCCCCGAGGTTCGGGTCGGCATCGCCACCGAGAATCCGGCGGCGGCTGCGGAGAAAGAGATCGCGACCATCGACATCATCAGGCATCCAGCGCGGTTGCTCACGTGTGAACCATGTGACCTCCGACGTCCCGATGAGGTCCGCGGCGATCTGAGCACCCGAGTTCGCCCCACCGACCACCGCAACTTTCGCATCGCGGAATGGTTCGGGACCAGGGTAGGTCGACGAATGCCACTGGCGTCCGTGAAAAGTGCCGGGATAGTAGGGCACGAAGGGCGCGGACCACGTGCCTGTGGCAGCGACAACGTGTTCCGCCGTGAATTGACCGGCGGTCGAATCTAGGGTGAACGTCCCTCCCTCGTGGGACACGCTTCGAACGTGCACTGGGCGCCTCACCGGGAGGTCGTACCGTTTTTCGTAGCTTTCCAGATAGTCGATGACATGACTTGCAGGCGGGTACCCCGGGTAGTGCGGCATGGGCCAGCCGGGCAGATTGGAGAATTCCGCGGCGGAGAAAAGCGTCAATGACGGCCACGTATGCAACCACGCTCCACCAGGTTCCTCCTGGTTGTCTAGGACCAAGAAGTCCACTTCGTAGCGTCGCAGGTAGTACGACGTGGCTAGGCCGGACTGGCCACCACCGACGACGATAGCCGTGTGATGCTCAGCCAATCGATCATCCCTCCAGAATCTCCCGGAAGCGCCACTCAGTGTCGTTTCTCATCGGGCACATGCCCGCCCAGGTGTGTCTCCTCGAGCTCACCAACGGGGGAGCTTGTCAATGGTAATCAACGATCTCCACCTTAATGCCCCGCGTTACACGTTGAACTTGAACTCGACCGAGTTTCAGTCGAAAGCTACCTGCCTTTTCGCACCATCAAGCGTAGTAAAATCCTCACCACGGAGCGCACGTATAAGTGGGAGCTGCGCGCCGCGGAGAACTGCGTGACCGAACGTGTGTCGGTGAACGTTGAAGGCGACGGATGGGGCGAAGCCTCGAGCTGTTTAGGTCCGAGCAAGGCGTGTGGTCGGCGGAAACCAATGAAGAGGGCGCCCAGCCTGAAGATCTGCCCTCCCCGGTATCGTCCAGTCCGCCGACCTGAAAGCCGTACTCGATTGCGATCTCGGTCTGTGTCCTCTCACCATCACAATGCCTATTCGTCGCTTGACGCTGCTTGAGACTCAGGTTCCGAAAACGCAGCTGATCATGGCTTGGATTGATATACCGTCCCTCCAGGTGATCGCATCAGACCAGTACTACAGCTCCGTCGATGCTGAAAATGTCCGATACGAAAGCGGAACACGGGGAGTCGACGTCGAGTTGGAGGTCGACGGTGACTGAGTGGTCGTACATTACCCTGATCTCGCACGTCGGGTCTGATCCGGAAACAACTCTAACTACGCTGGGCGGTATGAACGATCTGACCATCGCGCCCGGACCGGGGATCCCCGGTGGCCTCGTCGTCGCCGCGGCGGACCTGTCGGAGCGGTTCGCGAAGGCATCGGGCCCGGGCGGCCAGGGCGTCAACACCACCGACAGTAAGGTGCAGCTGTCCATCGACATCGCGGAATGCGCATCGCTTTCCGACACCCAACGCCGCCGCGCTCTCCACAACCTCGAACACCGCCTGGACGGCACGGTGCTCACCGTGAGCGCATCGACGCAGCGGTCGCAGGTCCGCAACCGTGCCGAGGCGCGGGAACGCATGGCCATCTTGTTGCGCGAGGCGCTCGCCCCACCGCCTCCCCCGCGGCGGAAAACGAAGCCGACGCGCGGCTCGGTGCGGCGCCGTCTCGAAGCGAAAAAGCGGCGCTCGGAGCTCAAGTCCACGCGACGGCGTCCCCAAATTCCCTAGTTCGAACCATCCGCGTGCATATCCTCACGCTGACGGACCTGGTTCGGGTAACTGCTACGCCGAGACAGCGTGAACCGGCTGAATCCTCTCGATCTCGGCGAGGATTTTGTCTTCTGCCACATCCAGGTCGTACTGGGTCTGTAACCCGAGCCAGAACTGGGGGCTCATTCCGAAGAACTTAGCCAAGCGAAGAGCAGTGTCCGCGGTTACAGCGCGCTTACCGTGAACAATTTCGTTGATCCGGCGGGGCGGAACGCCGATGGAGACTGCGAGCTTGTGCTGGGTGATCCCCATTTCCTTGAGAAAGTCCTCCATGAGGATCTCACCGGGGTGAATCGGAGGGAGCTTGTCAGTGGTAGTCAACGATCTCAACCTCCTCTGGCCCCGCGGCAGACCACCGAAAACAGATCCGCCACTGGTCGTTGATTCGAATGCTGAACTGACCCCGCCGATCACCTTTCAACGCCTCAAGCCGGTTCCCCGGGGGAATCCGTAACTCATCAACAGTCTGCGCGTACCCAAGCTGGCGAAGCTTGCGCAGCGCTACTGAGTGAATGCGGGAATCGATCGAGCGAACCCGCTCTCGATTCCACAAACGCTCAGTGTCTTTGTCAGCGAACGACTGGATCACGCTTCACCCTATCTCCCATAACGCGAAGCGTCAATAACGCTACACGTTAAATTTGAACTCGACGGCGTGTCGGCGCAAAGAAACCTTTTCGCGAAAGACAGTAAGTAAATCCAGAGAAGTACCGCAGGATGCGGTCATGGCGCTATCGCTCCCGGTGCCGTTTTGGTGTAGTTGGTACGGGGTGTCTGCGTAGTTGGTACTGGTTTTCCGTGTAGTTGGTACTGCTTTGGGGCAGGTTGGATTTCGGCGGCATCGCAATTCGGTGGTGCCGTGTCTGACCTGTTTTGAAGGAGGACGGCTAGATGGCCGACTTCAGAGTGTCAGCGCTCTTTGAAAAGTAGCCCAAAATGTTGCGACCGGCTATTTGGTAGCGGTGTGGTGACTTTCGGGTAGCGGTTTAGTGGGTATCCGGTAGCGGGGTTGGCGGTGGCGGGTGATGCTTTCGGGTGGTTGCACCACAGGGGTGTAGCCGGTTACCGGAAGGAGTCCGCTGATGACGGATTACCGGACGGTGATGAAGCTGCTTGTGCAGCAGCGTTCGTACCGCCAGATTGAACAACAGCTCGGGTGCTCGCACCGCGCGATTTCCCGGTCGAACCAGGTGCTTCGATCCCTCGGGATTCGCACCGTCGACCAGGTTTTGGCGCTGACGGATGATGAGCTCGACGAGTTATTCGTCGATGGGCGCAGCACCGGCCAGGGCGAATTCGTCCCCATCGATTTCGATGCGGTGGTCAAAGCCCGCACGGGGCGTGACAAGCAGACACTGCAAGTGCTGTGGGCGCGCTACACCACCACACCTGCTTTACCCGGCCAGCTCCATTACAGCTACGACCGGTTTCGCCAGTTGGTGGCGTCCCATGTCGACGCGGCCGGTTTGACCGCACGCATCACCCACACTCCGGGGCACACCATGCAGGTGGATTGGGCAGGCACCAAGATGCGCCTGTTCGACCCTGACGGCACACCGGGGATCAAGGTCAGCGTGTTTGTCGCCTCAATGCCGTATTCCGGGATGATTTTTGCCCTCGCGTGTCCGGATGAGCGCCAGCATTCCTGGCTTGATGCCCACCACCACGCGTTCGCCTACTTCGGGGGCGTGCCTGAGGTTGTGGTGCCGGATAATGCCTCGACTGCGTCGAACGCGATCAGCGCGGCGGATCGAAACCGCAAGGTCAACGACACCTACGAGCAGTTTTTGGAGCATTACAACGCCGCAGCACTGCCCACGAGGTCGAGACGGCCGAAAGACAAAGCCATTGTCGAAGCTGCAGTCAAGATCGTCACCCACAAGGTCATCCACGCACTCGATGGCCACCAGTGCGTCGATCTAGACGAGCTCAACTCGCGCATTAAACAGCTGGTTGACCAGATCAACCAGGCGGTGCCGTTTCGTCACCAGCAGTCAAGCCGCAGAGACATTTTTGATGCGCATGAAAAGCACCTTTTGACATCACTTCCCGATACCCCGTGGGTTGCGTCCCTTAGTGTGGTGTAACGCTTGCTGATGGTGGGCTTCGGAAATAGTGGGGCGGCCACCGTCAGTCAACCTTTCGACTCAACTACCACATCTCACCGAAAGGCACATGACGATGACCGCTGCACCGCATTCTATCCACCCAGCAACCTACTTGGACGATCTACTCGCCCAAGCCTCCCCTGACCTGATGCGGCAGATGCTGCAAGGGTTTATCAACCAGATCCTCTCCGCCCAGGCCGACACCGTCTGCGGCGCCGAATACGGCGTGGCTTCTGAACAGCGGGTCAACCACCGCAACGGGTACCGCCACCGCGAGCTCGACACCCGTGTCGGCACGATCGATGTGGCAGTACCGAAGCTGCGGCAGGGCGCCCGTGAGGGGCATCGACCAGATGATGAGGATCAGGCGCCCGGGGAGCCTCCCGTCCGGCACGTCCACGACTCGGCGTAGCGGCCGCCCTTCGCCAGCAATTCATCGTGCGTGCCCCGTTCTGCGACCGTCCCATCCTCCGAAAGCACGACGATGAGGTCGGCATCGCGGATGGTGTGCAGGCGATGGGCGACGACGATCACGGTGCGATCGCCGCGCAACGCTTCCATCGTGCCGACGATCGCCCGCTCAGTGGCCGCATCCAGCGAGGACGTCGGCTCGTCGAGAAGCACCACCGGGGAATCCTTCAGAAGCGCCCGGGCGATGGCGACGCGCTGCCGCTCGCCTCCCGACAGCAGCGTCCCCTCCTCCCCCACCGGGGTATCCCACCCGGAAGGCAGCAGCTCCACGATGCGGTCCACCCCGGATCGCCGGGCGGCCTCGCGCAAGCGGTCTCCGTCACCGGGCCTGGAACCGAATCCGGGGTCGGCGAAGACCACGTTGTCCCGCACGGACGCGTCGAAAAGGAACGTCTCCTGGAACACCGGGGTCACCAGCGAGTTCACGCCGTCGGTGCCGATCCGAGGCAAGGGCACCCCGCCGATGAGGATCTCCCCCGAGTCCGGATCATGAAAACGCGACAGCAGCCGCATGACCGTCGTCTTGCCCGCCCCCGACGGTCCCACTATGGCGACCAGCGCTCCCTGAGGTGCACGGAAGCTGACGCCGTCGAGAACCTTCTTATCCCCGTACCCGAAGCTCACGCCGCGGAACTCCACGTCATGCCCGTCGGGCAGCTCCGGTGCGGCAGGTTCGGGAAGGGCGGGGATTGCCCGCAGGTCACGCAACGCAGTCAACGTGTTGCGGCCCGCACCGAAACCGCCGGACAACGCTCCCGCGGTGGTGATCGGTTCGGTGAACTGGACGACCACGATGAGTATCGGCGTCAAATGCGCCGGCGCCATCCCGCCCGTCGCGGCGACTGCCACGGCGACGATCACCGCCGCCGTGAACACCGCATGGACGACCGAGCCCAACCGTCCGATGGCCGCGCCTTGCGTCGACGTCGCCTTCGCGAACGCATCGTGTTGGGCCTGGATCGCCTCATCCACCATCGCGTCCGCCGCCGAACCGTCGCCCGCGGCGCGAATCGCCTGCTGGCCGCGGGTGAACTCGATCAGCCTGCCGGAGACGGCAGCGACGGCGTCAGCATGCGCTTCGTCCGACTCCCCGCCGACCCGGCCAATGGCCCGGTAGGCGAAGAAGAGCACCGGCGCCGACGCGACAAGAACCAAACCGACGCGCCAATCCACCGCCAGAATTCCGAGAGCGATGACGGTCGGCGTAACCACCGCGGCGATGACGGGCCGCAGGATCACGTGCGGCACGGACGCCGCGAACGCGATACCCGACGACGCCATCTCCGAGAAGCGGCCGGCCGTGGACTTGGTGACGTACCCGAGTGGCAACGTCAGCACGCGTTCGCCCAGGGAACGCAACAGGGACGACAGCACCGCTGCGGAATTCGCCCTGCCGACCGTCCCCGCGGCGAGGGACAACACCGCATGGGCGGCCGCGAGGCCGGCGATGACGCCGGTGAAACGCCACGCCGTCGCATCATCTCCCTCGGCCAGAGCCGACAGCAGCGGCAGCAGCGCGACGAACGCCGCTCCCTGGGCCAGCGCGGCAAGCGCGGCCAACGCAATGAGCCACACCAGCGTCATTCTCGAGCGCCGATCCGTCATCGACCACAAGTCCCGAATCATCGATTCCCCGCCTTTTCATCGTCTGCTTCAGTGCCCCGCGGGGCGGATGGTTCGTCGTCGAGCGCGAACGCGCGCCACAAATCCCGGTAGCGGCCACCGCGCGCAAGCAACTCGTCGTGGGTACCCGCCTCCGCGACCGCTCCCCCATCGAGAACGAGGATGCGGTCGGCGTTGCGGATCGTGCTCAACCTGTGCGCGATCACAATCACCGTCCGCGAACGGGCCAAACGCTCGATTGCGGACTGGATGAGGGCCTCGGAAGCCGGATCCGCGTAAGCGGTTGCCTCGTCGAAGATGAGCACCGGCGCGTCCGTGACGATCGACCTCGCGATGGCCACGCGCTGCGCCTCACCACCGGAAAAGGTTACGTCGACGTTGACCACCGAATCCAGGCCCTTCGGCAGCGCCGCGATGACCGTATCGAGGTTCGCGAGCTTCGCGGCCGCCATGATTTCGTCGTCGGTGGCGTCTCTCCTGGCCAGCCGGATGTTCTCCCGCAACGGCAGCGTGAACAACTGCGGATCTTGGAACACCACCGACACCGAGCGGTGCACGTCGCGCACGGCGATGTCGCGAAGATCGGCGCCGCCCAGCAGCACCGAGCCTTCAACGGGGTCGTGGAAACGCGCCAACAGCCGGGCGACGGTGGACTTTCCGGAACCGGAGGACCCCACCAGCGCAGTGAGGGTCCCTGGTTCGAACGTCGCGGACATCCCGTCGAGGACCCGCGGCCCATCCCCGTAGGAGAAGACCAGGTTCCGGACCTCGAGCGCGCCTCCGTGCACGGGCACCGGATCGGCGGGCTCGGCGATCGGCGGCGTGCCCAGCACCTCCGCGATGGACTTCAGGGCGGCGATCCCCGCGATGATGGGTTCGGAGTTCATAGCCACCCTCACGATCGCCGCGGAGAGTCCAAGGCCGAGAACCAGCCCGGCGACGAGACCCTCCGGTATGCCGCCCGCGGCGTCCCTCAAAGCGAGGCCGGCCCCGCACACCACTGCGAGGACTGTGGTCGGGGACGTCACCACGTCGATGAGCCCGAGATAGATGTTCGACTGCCGGGACCAGGCGGACCACGCGCGGACGAACGACAACGCCGCGGCATCGTAGCGACCCGCGCCCTGGCTGGCGCGTCCGGAGGACTTCATCACCGGGATACCGCGCACCAGCTCGATGACCGCGGCCGTCACTCCTTCGGAGGCTCGCTCGTAGTCGCGCTGAAGACCGGCTCCGCGCGAAATCATCACGCCCATCAGGGCGAAGGTGACCAGCACCGGGACGACCGCCACCGCCGCGATCCGCCAATCCACCGCGACGAGCGCGATGAGGGAAAGCAGGGGAACCAGCACCGCCACCACGGTCTCACCGACGGTGTGGCCCATGAGCTGGTGGACAGCCGCGACGTCCTTCTCAACCGACTCGATGATTCCCGACGAGCGCCGGGCGTCCAGCCAGCCCAGCGGTAACTTCCGGATTTGGGCGACCAGCCGGCGCCGGAGGTGGAGCTGCAGGTCGTTATCCGCCCGGTGCGAGAGCATGCCGGCGGCGCCGTCCGCGGCCATGCGCACCGTTGCGGCGACGACGATGACAGCCACGGCCAACCACGTCCGATGCACCGGGGCCTCCGGGTACGTCATCGCGATGTCGATGATGCCGACCAGCGAAGCGACGGTAGCCACCGACGACAGGACGGATAACGCGACCACCGCACGCATCCGGGTCCGAATCGGGGCGAGCAGCGACCACGGGCCTACGGTCCCGTCCACGGCGCTCACTTCCCCGCCTCCCCGATCGCGCTTTTCTTCGCGAGAGTGCAGAAATACACCATGCCGGCGCGTGAGGCTCCGTCCAGCTTCAGCCCGTTGGCTTCGGCGAGGTCCTCGAGCTCGCTGCCCCGGAACACCCGGTGGCCCATCTTCGCCATGACGGCCATGTCGACCCGCTCGTTCACGTCGGGATCCTCGACGAACGTCTGCACGTAAGCGATGCCGCCGTCGGCGAGCAGCCCGGAGACCCTGCCGAGCGCGGCTCCCGCATCCTTCATTTGGTGGAGCGCGCCACACACCCAGATTTCACAGGCCCCGCCGGGCTCTCCCGCGAGCGGCGTGAGGATGTCGGCAACGTGGAATTCCGTCCGGGCCCCAAGCCCGTCGGCGGCGGCGCGTTCGCGGGCGATGCGGATCGCATTGGGCGACAGGTCGTAGCCGACGATGTTCGCCCTGCGATAGCGAGACTCAGCGGCGAGCGTGCGGGCGAGCCACCCGGTTCCGCAACCGAGGTCGAGGACCCGGGCCGGCGCATCCGGCCCGGGATCCAGCGCACGGAGCTTCCGGTACACGGCGGCGGCGTCCATCGGTTCGCGCGCATAGCGGCTTAGGAACCTCGGCTGGACCTTGTCCTCGTAGGCCGCGAGGAGCCTGCGGTTGTTCTGGACGATCTGGGCGATCGACTTCATCTGGTTCTGTCTCCGGGTGTGTGGGCCGCGTCCACGCGGCGGTTTCGGGTTAGATGCTCGGATTCGCGGGCCGTCATGCAGACTCCCCCGGCCTCGTTTTCACGGCGATGCCCCACGCCGCGAGCACGGCGATGCCTAAGAACCAGGCCGCGCAGACCACCAGACCCGCAGCCCCGGTACCGTTGACGGCCTCACCGGCCGCGGATACGGGGGTGTGCCCGGCGATTCCGCGCAGGAGGGGACGGAAGTGGTCGGCGGGCATGAGCACCGTATTGACGAACATCGCAACGATTATCAACGGGATAAGGGCCACGGATCCCTGGGGGCTGGTGATGGAGAACGCGATGTACGTGCCGGTGCATGCGGCCGCCGCGGCAACCATCGCGCCGGTCACCGTGATCCTCCACCACCAGGACACCTCCGGTGGGCCGTCGGAAAGCAAGGCGGCCACCGCCGCGACGACGGCCGTCATCGCCATGATCCGGATGAACTCGGCAATGATCCGTGCGGCCGGCACGGCCGCGTACGGCGCCGGCATGGTGATCAACCGCTCGTGGAAGCCATTGCTGCGTTCAACGAACACGGTGGATGATCCCGTGATGGCCAGGATGAACGCCCACGCCGTCACGACCAGGATGACCGCGTTCCGGAGTTCGAACTCTCCGGTGAGCTGCCTGACCAGGCCACCGAACATGCGGTTGACGATGAACAGGTACACGAGCGGAGCAATGAACGTCATGAACCAGAAGTCGGGGCGCCGCAGCCAAATGTGGGCGATGCGCCGCAGATGCACGAAGATGGCGCCAATCATGATTCGCTCCTCGAGGTGAACCGGCGGATGAACAGGACGATTCCGGCGACCGCCGCGACACCGAGCCACAGGGCGGCCTCTTCCCCGGCGCGATCCGGGAAGGCGTCCGGGGACGCCGCCCTAATCACCTCGATCACCGGCGAAAAAGGCATGTGGCGCACGACGTCGCGAAGGGAGCCGTCCAAAGCGGTCGCCGGAATGAACGCGGTGGAGAACATGAGCAGCAGCATTTCCAGCGCCTGGATCGATGAGGCCGTCGACACCGGGGCGGGCACCATCAGGATCACCCCGTCCGTGACCAGGGACAGGACCGCCGCGGCGAGCAGCGACCACAGGACAGTCCACGCGACGTCACCGACAGCCATGTCGAGGCCGCAGGCCCACGCGACGACCAGCAGCGCCGCGATCGACGCGGACATCCGCAGCACATCGGTGACGAGCCTGCCGGCGACATAGCCGCCTGTAGCCCCGGGCAACACGCGCACGCGGTCAACGAGCCCGGATTCGACGTCCTGTCCCACCGCCATCGCCGACGCCGCGGCGGTGAACATCGCCGCCTGGAACAGGCAGCCGCCGAGCACGAAACGCAGGTACCCGAAGCCGGATTGCTCCGCCGAGTACCCGAACACCGCGTACAGGCACAGCAGGAAGAGGGGCGGAACCACGAACATGGAGATCAGCGACGCGGTGTTGCGTCGCAACAGCAGCAGATCCCGACGGAGAAACGCCGCGACCGACGTCGCACTCATCGCGCCGCACCCCCTGCGTTCATCGATATGAACACCTCGTTGAGGGTGGGCGGCGACACGCTCAGCGAATCCGGCAACGCTTCCGAGGCCTCCATCGCCTGCGCCACCGCCTCGAGGACCCGCGGTCCGGGGTCGACGTCGAGGGACACCGACTTCCCCGCGACGCGGGCGCCGTCCAGGCACGTTCCCCCGAGGCAGCGGGCGAACGCCTCCGCCTCGGCGGCGGTGGCGAAGGACACGCGGAGCACGTGCGACCCGAAGGCGCGGCGCAATTCCTCCGGCGTTCCGCTGGCGACGATGCGGCGATCCTTGAGTAGATGGACGTGGTCTGCCAGCGCCTCCGCCTCTTCCAGGTACTGGGTGGTCAGCACCAGGGTCATTCCGTCGTCCCGCAGTTGCCGGATGAAGCCCCACAGCTCTTCGCGGCTGACCGGGTCCAGCCCCGTCGTGGGTTCGTCGAGGAACAGCAGCCTGGGCACGACGCACAGCGACGCGGCGATGTCGAGGCGGCGCCGCATGCCACCCGAATAGGCCGACGCCAGCGTCGAGGCACTGTCTGCGAGCGAGAATTGCGCGAGCAGTTCCGTCGCGCGGGCGGCCGCGGCGGCGCGGTCGAGTCCACGCAGCCGCCCGAAGAACTCCAGGTTCTCCCGGCCGGTGAGGTTCTCGTCGATCGCCGCGAATTGGCCGGTGGTGGCAATGTCAGCGCGCACGCCCGCCGGGTCCTCTTTCACGTCGCGCGAGAAGATGCTCACCTCGCCGGAGTCGGCGGTGATGAGCGTCGACAGGATTCGGATGAGGGTGGTCTTGCCTGCACCGTTGTGGCCGAGGAACGACACGATCGCCCCGGTGGGCACGGTGAAACTCACGCCGTCGAGCACATGCTTGCGCATCCGGGCACCGCGCTTTCCCTTGCGCCCGCCGTCCGGCGGGGCACCTGCCCCGCCTTCGGGCGGGGTGCCCGCTTTGCCCGCAATCGGGTAGCTCTTCGTGAGGTCGCGGACGACGATCGCCGCACCTCGTTCAGCTTGATCCGTCATCGTTTCCCCTTTTCTTTGGTATCGCAGTGGGCCGCTGTCGGCAGCGGCCCCGTGGTCGGGTTGTCATGTGGCACCTCGATATGGATGCCCGCATCGCGGGCGAAGGCGAGGACCGGTTCGAGGAGCCGGGGGTGGCCGACGAGATCCCGGCACCCCGGCGCGACCGGCTTCCCCGCGACCGCCACAACGGTGGCGGCAGCGTGTTGTCCTCTCAGACGATGACAGTCATTCTTACGTTAGGTTAGCCTAACCTCGCATGTGGGTCAAGTCCCGTCTCGTGCGTTTGATGGACATTGCTGAAACCGAGATCGCGCAAAACCAGCACACCATTGAGTGGCGAGTGGACGAAGACCAAGGATGGGCGTAAGAATCCGCAGGCGTTGTTAACAATCTTCTCGGTGAATCAGCCTGTAAATCCGGGGAGTCCCCGTACTCAGGGGACGATCACTATCCCGCTGGAGTGGGAGCAGAAGGCTTCTCCGGATAAGCGCTCTGGTAATGGCTCGAAACCGAAGGTGCGTGCTGAGCACCCCTCCATCGTCTTCGCGGCGCACGTGGAAACCGCTGTGGGCCTCGAGTTGCCCGCCGACTTTATTTCCCAGCTGGCCAGCGCCGTTCACGAGGTTGGCGGCCTGATGGTCCTCGACTGCGTTGCAGCCGGCACCAAGTGGACCTCCATCTCCGAGGGCTACGTCGACGGCACCGTCGCGCAGTTCTCCGAGGCGCTGGACAAGGTTGTCTCTGCCTAGCCGAAGGTCAACGAATACAGTTTCACGCCTGCCGTGGGCCGGATGCGCAGCACTCCCTCGGTGGGCGTGTCGCCTTTCACAAGGTCGAGGGTTCCATCTGCGACCGGGAACGACTTTTTCGCACCGTCCGGAAACTCGACCTCGATCTCGCCTTCACCCGAAACCACGAGCTGGACCCACTTGGCGAAGACGTTGATGCCCAGGTGTCCTCCACTGGTGGTCTGCACCGATTCCTCCTCGAGAATCCACGTCCCGTTCAGAGTGAACATGCCGCGCTCCGGGGCGGCCGGTTCACCGAAGTCGTGCTCGCCGTCGGTGTAACCGGGCTGCTTCGTGTACTCGGCGCGCGCAGTGCCGAGATAAGTTTCCGGGTTGCGGCCCTTTGTACCGCCTCCTGCTTCGCCGCCTTCGACCGGTTCGGGAAGGTCGACGTCGGGGTTGGCGTCGATAAGCAATTCACGCACGAGCTTTTCTGTCTCGGCGTAGCTTCCCTCCCCTTCCACGATCTGCCGGACGTTGCCGTGCTTGTCCACCAGGTAGCGGGCTGGCCAGTAGCGGTTGTTGAAATTCCTCCACGTAGCGAAGTCATTGTCCTGCGCCACCGGGTAGTGGATACCCTCCTTTTCTACGGCGTTGCGGACATTGCCCAGCTCGTGCTCGAAAGCGTACTCAGGGGAATGGACGCCGACGACGGTGAGACCGGAATCGCGATAAGTGTCGTAAAGCTTGGTGATGTGCTCCCCCGCACGCTGACAATTGATGCAGGCGTACGCCCAGAAATCAACGAGCATGACACCACCGTCCTGCGGGCTCAGCGGCTGGTCGGCGTTGATCCAGTTCGTCAGCCCCGCGAATTCCGGTGCCGGGCCACAATCCTGCAGCTGCGCGGGGTCGGCGCGGCGGCACGACTGCAGTGAACCGCTCCCAGTTGGGCCGACCTTGTTGAGAGCGTCATTGGCCAAGTCCGAATTCTCAAAACGGTTCGACAGCGACGACGTCCAATTCGGCAGCGCACGCTGGATCGTCGCCGGCGCGTCGAGAGCCAACGCCACAGTGAAGACCAAGATGAGCACGCCGATGGCCTTACGGTGGCGCCGCACCGCGTCTACCTTGTCACCGATCTTGTTGCCCGCCAGGGCGAACACGAACAGCGGCAGCGCGGACCCAATCGCGAACGCGACAGTGAGCACCACCGTGTTCCAACCGATCTGCCCAGTCGAGCCCGCCACCGTCACCGCTGCAAGCACCGGGCCCGCGCACGGAACGTACACCGCGCCAAGGGCCAGACCGATGAGAAAACCTCCCTTGCCGCGCGTTTTCTCCTGCAATGCCGTGGGGCGCGGAAGCGCGTCAAAGGGCTTCTGCAACACCTCCCCCACCGGCGGAAAAATCATTCCCAACCCCACCCATGCCAGCAACACCACTCCCGCCCAGCGCAACACCGACTGCGGCAAATGCAGCGCACTAAGCAGCAACGTACCCAGCAGCGCGATCGCGGCGAAGCTCACGACCAAACCTGCCACCACGTGCGACGGTTTACGCCCGACGCTGACACCCAGCACCACCGGCAACACCGGCAAAATGCACGGCGACAAAGCCGTGATCACACCTCCGATGAATCCGACAAGAATCACGCTGATCATGAGTTTCCTCTACTTTCCGGTTGCCTTTCCCACACCCAGCACTACGGAGTGAGCACCCGCACCGGATTGGTCCAATCCGCATCAGCCCGCGGCTCCGTAGTACTCAATAACGGGCCAGAAACACTGCGCCTGCGAACCGAAAAAGTGAAGGAGACACTATGTCTATCAACCGCGCAATCGCCAGCGTCAGCGCAATCGTCATCGCCGCCACCGGCCTCGTCGCATGCAACGACTCCGAGGAGAAGATGGAGGACAAGATGGACGGCTCCATGGCCCCGTCTTCCGAGGCGATGATGAGCGATTCCATGGCACCGTCCTCCGAAGCCATGATGAGCGATTCCATGGCACCGTCCTCCGGGGCGATGATGAGCGATTCCATGGCCCCGTCCTCCGATGCCATGATGAGCGATTCCATGGCACCGTCCTCCGATGCCATGATGAGCGAAGACAAGATGATGGAAGAATCCAAGTAGCACATGACCCTGGTGTTAGATTTGGAATCTGTGGATCCTGACCGTCTCTTAGAAAGCGTGCGCGCGGGCGATAAAGTCGCCTTCGCCGAGCTTTACGACGTTCTGGCCCCACAGGTTCTCGGTCTCACCACCCACATCTTGCGTGACCGGGCCCAAGCGGAAGAGGTCACCCAAGAAGTCTTCGTGGAGGTATGGCAGAGCGCCCACACCTTCGACCCACACCGTGGCAGCGCCAAGTCATGGGTACTGCGGCTCGCCAAATCGCGAGCCATCGATCGGCTGCGGAGCTGGCGCAGCTCCCAAGCCCGCGACACCGACGATTTCAACAGTCAACTGACCAGATGGGTCGCTGCCGCTGAGGACGAAGCTCAACAGCGACTAGAGTCTGAGGAACTTCAAGAACTCATTGATTCAATCGGAGAGCCCCATCGAAGTGCGCTCATGCTCGCGTATTTTGGGGAACTCACCCATCAAGAAATCGCCGATGCCACTGGCGTCGCTCTCGGAACAGCCAAAACCCGGGTACGCGACGGGTTGCAAAAGCTTCGCAAGGCCGTGTCGTTGAAAGGAGGCCTGTGATGGATAAAGATATCGAGGACCTCTTCAATTCCGCGGCCACACCGGTCACCCCGCCACCGGAGCTCAAACGCTCAATCATGGAGCGTATCGACGCCACCGACCAGGTCGCTGACTTCGACACCGCGCGGAAGAACCGCTCCGGGCGACGTCTCACAACCGCCGCAGCAGCCGCCGTTGTGCTCATCGCCGGTGGCGGGTTCGCGGTCACCCAAATCACTGTCGACGAGTCACGCGAATCCGTGACAGCCCAAGGCGTCGAAGAAATGCACGCAATCATGGAGGCCGACGACGCGCGTCAAGGTCAGGCCGACGCGATGGGCGCGAGCCTCGACATCGTGATCAGCTCTGACATGGGCAAGGGCGGCGCCATGGTCAACGGCCAGCCAGCTCTCGACGACGGCATGGGGGCACAAGTGTGGGCAGTCATGGATGACGGCGCCGTGGAATCGGCTGGAGTCATCAGCCAGGAACCCCACGACGACGTGTGGATGCCGCTGCCCGGTGGAACTGCTTCAGTCCTCGTAACCGAGGAAGTCGCCGCCGGCGCGGCGCAACCCACCGGCGCGGTGCTGGCCAACGTGACGTTCTAGTCCCGGTTCCCTCCCTTGGCGCGCTTCAGCGCCGAGCACCGGGCGAGAGCGAAGTTCACAGCACAATCTAGCCGACCAGGGCCGCGCCGACGACGACCGCCCACGGCGGGACCTTCCACGAGGTGAGCGCGGCGTAGCAGACCACGGCGATGGACAGAGTGATCACGCCGGAAACCCCGGCGGTGAACACCGGGGTGTACAGCGCTGCGCCGAGAATGCCGACCACCGCGGCATTCGCTCCAGCCTGGGCGGCACCTGCGCGTGGCATCTGACGGATGCGCTCCCAGAACGGTATCGCGCCAAGTATCAAAAGCGCAGCGGGCAGGAAGATCGCGATGGTACTGGAGAGATTCACACAAGAAGGGTTCCAGTGACGGCACAGCGTTTACTCCAGCAAGAGTTGGAAGGATTACTGCTCCGTTTCTAACCCCACTGCGGGTTGTCCACGTCCACGCCTTCGGTCGCCGCGTGGGCGGTGACCAGCTCGAGCAGGTAGTCCTGCGCGCCGCCGTAGGCTTCGTGGAAGCGCGCGTCGTCAACGTACATGCGCGCGAGGATGAGCTGGCGAGCCGGGGTCGCCTCGTACCACTGGGCGATGCTTGCGCGGTGGCGCTCCACCAGTGCTTCGGCTTCCTCGGAGCCGGGGTCCACGCCGGAATCGCGTGCGGCGATCAGATCCGCGGCGAGCGCGTCCTGTTCTTCCTGCAGGCGTTTGAAGTCACCTTCGCCCATTTGGGCGAGCTTTTTCTGGGACTGCGCCCACTCCGGGGTATCACCCCAGCGCTGCTCAGCCTCCTCCTGGTAGGCGGGCATATCTTCGCCGAGGTACTTCTTCATTGCGTCCATGTCGATCGATCCTTTCGTTGCGTTGTCAATGAGGTGCTGGACAGATTTGAGTTGGGCGTCGAGCGTGCGCCGTCGAGACGCGAGTGCTTCTTGGTGGTGCTTGAGGGCGCGGGTGAGGGCGGCTCCGGAGGCGTCGAGAAGCTGCGCGATCTGCGCAAGCGGCACGCCGACTCCGCGGTAGAGGGCGATGGCCGCGCCGCGCTCGAGGTCCGCCTCGCTGTAAACACGGTGGCCGGCCCACGTGCGCGCGGGTGCGATGAGGCCGAGCGCCTCCCAGTGACGCAGCGCCTTGGTGGAAACGCCGAGGGCTTCTGCGGCCTCGCTGATTGTGTATTCGATACCATCTGCCATGGCTGCGATTGAACAGCTTGCCGCAAGGGCAAGTGCAAGTTGGGAGCGATAATGGACGAAATCCGCGTGGGCGACGCCGAGCGCTCGGACGCGCTGGACCGGCTGGGCACACTGCTCGCAGACGGCTACCTTGATGTGGCAGAGTTCGAAGAACGCACAGGTCAAGCCGCGGTTGCGCGCACTCGCGGGGAGCTTTCAATGCTTTTCGACGACCTCCCGGCCGAACCGGTCGCATTGGAAAAGCGGATCCCGTCCGAGGTCGAGCTGGATGAGAAACTCGCAGCGAAGCGGAAGATGGACACCGCAATCTACACCACCCTCATAGGCGGCTTAGCGGTATTTTTCGTGCTGCAGCTTGGGTTCGACCTGGACTACGCCTGGGTGGTGTATCCCGTGGTGGGCATACTCGTATTCGCTTGGTACGCCGTCTTCGACATCTCCGACGAGGAAGACAAGATCCTCGAGGAACTGCTGGAGAAGGAACGTTCCGATCGCGCCGAGCGGCTGAAACTCGCGGCCGAGCGCCGCAAAGAGCTTGGGAAATAGCAGGGAATTCCTGTGCCCGCCGGTTAGAGTGGGGGGCGCGGATGTGGAGTCTGCGGAGGTTGTTCGGCAGCGGCTACAACGAAAACGCGACAACCAGCACGCGAACCGGTGGCGATAGCCCCAAATCCCGTCGGTGACTCGCGTCGCCGCGTGGCGACCGCAGTCCACGACGAAGGCTGGGACGGCGTTCTTTGGGACGCTGCCACAGTCGAGGTTGAGTTTGTCGACGAGCTGCTCGCCCTCTTCCGCCGCCTCCACCTCGGATGTCGAGCTCGCCACGAGGCACCGGGACTCACTTGGGCCGTTACGCGAAATCCCGAAGACCCCGGGTTTTGGCAGTCCCGAGGCGTGACTACACGTTGAACTTGAACTCCACCACGTCTCCGTCTTCCATGACATAGTCCTTACCTTCTTGACGCACCTTGCCGTTGGCGCGTGCTTCGGCCATGGACCCAAACTTGTCGAGGTCTTCGAAGCTGACGATTTCAGCCTTGATAAAGCCTTTTTCGAAGTCGGTGTGGATGACGCCCGCGGCCTTCGGCGCAGTGTCGCCCTGGTGGATCGTCCAGGCGCGAGCTTCCTTCGGGCCTGCAGTGAGGTACGTCTGCAGGCCGAGGGTTGCGAAACCTGCTTTCGCAAGCATCTCCAGTCCGGGCTCGTCCTGCCCCACAGATGCGAGGAGCTCCGATGCGTCCTCTTCATCAAGTTCGAGTAGCTCGGTCTCGGTTTGCGCGTCCAGGAAGACGGCCTCAGCAGGCGCGACAAGTTCGCGCAGCTCCTGCTTGCGGGCTTCGTCGGTGAGCACGGCTTCGTCGGAGTTGAAAACGTACAGGAATGGTTTCGCCGTCATGAGGTGCAGGTGGTGCAGCAAATCGAGGTCGATGTCCCCTGACTTTGCCGCGGCGAAGAGGGTGCGGTCGTCCTCAAGCACTGCCTGCGCTTTTTTGGCTTCTTCAGCTTCTGCGGCGACGTCCTTGCTCTTACGGCCTTCTTTTTCTAGGCGTGGCAACGCTTTCTCAATTGTCTGCAGGTCAGCGAGGATCAGCTCGGTGTTGATGACGGAGATGTCGGACGCCGGGTCTACCTTGCCGTCAACGTGAATGACGTTGTCGTCGGCGAACGCACGCACCACCTGGCAAATCGCGTCTGCTTCTCGGATGTTTGCAAGGAAGGCGTTGCCCATACCTTCGCCCTCGGACGCCCCCTTGACGATGCCAGCGATGTCAACGAACGACACCGTCGCGGGCAGGATGCGTTCGGATTCAAAGATCTCAGCTAAGCGCTTCAGGCGCGGGTCTGGCAGTTCAACCAACCCCACGTTCGGCTCGATGGTTGCGAACGGGTAGTTCGCAGCGAGCACATCATTCCGCGTCAACGCATTAAAAAGGGTTGACTTTCCGACATTGGGCAAACCGACGATTCCAAGTGTAAGACTCACGCTGGCCAATCCTAGCCCACCCATCGCGTTGCCGTCGAAAAGTTTGCAGCTCGCGGTCGGGTTACGTTTCTTTCTCCCTCGGATGGGGCACAATAGGTCGCGTGAGCACTCAGAAACCTCTCGACTACGACGCCAATCCGATTGATCGCGGCATTGTCTACCGCGCGTGGATCAAGTCCGCCGCGACGTTGACGCTGCGAGTCCTCATTGTCGCAGTGTTTTTGGCCGCGCTTGGCAAAGTGATCGGGATGTTTTGGGCAGGCATTCTTCCGGTTGTTCTTGCGCTCATCATCTGCACTGTGCTCGCGCCCGTTGCGGGCTGGCTGCGCCAGCATGGCATACCAGCTGGATTTGCGGCGCTCTTGACGTTGCTTGGCTTCTTTGGATTTCTCGGCTTTCTCGTCTCGTTGATTGCCCCGGACATTGCGGCGCACTCGAGGTTGCTCTATCTGCAAGCGCTCGAAGGTGTGCAGCGGTTGCAGCTCTGGCTGCAGGGTCCACCGCTCAATGTCAACCCCGATGATCTTGATGAGGGCGTGAACGAGATTGCGCAGTGGCTCCAGAAGCAGGCCGGGGCAATCGCTGGTGGTGTATTCACGGGTATTGGCACTGCCGCAGGCCTGATTGTCACTCTGTTCGTCGTGCTCGTCTTGACTTTCTTTTTCCTCAAAGACGGACACAAGTTCCTGCCATGGCTTCGCAGTGCTACCGGGGGTCGCGCAGGCCTTCATTTCACTGAGCTCTTCACTCGAGCGTGGGACACGCTTGGTGGTTTTATTCGCGCCCAAGCTGTTGTCTCGCTTGTCGACGCCATCTTCATCGGACTCGGCATTTACTTCGTGGGCGTCCCGATGGCGTTCACGCTCGCTGTGCTGACGTTCATCGCGGGGTTCATCCCGATTGTGGGTGCGGTTGTGGCAGGCGCGCTTGCCATTTTGGTCGCGTTGGTGTCGCTTGGCGTAACCCAAGCGTTGATTGTGTTTGCCATCGTCATTGTTGTCCAACAGCTGGAAGGCAATGTGCTCTCCCCGATGCTGCAGTCCCGTGCAATGAACTTGCATCCAGTGATCGTGCTGGTCTCCGTGACCGTAGGTGGTGGACTCTTCAACCTGATTGGTGCCTTCTTGGCAGTCCCCGTAGCTGCGATGATCGCGGTTTGCTACCGCTACGCGCTCGATATTGTGCGCATCCACTCAGGGGAAGTACGCCCGGAAGATCTTTCTTTCATCACCGAGGAAGGTCGTGCGATTGCTGAGCTGGAAAGCATCGAAAGCCAGCACAAGCGCGATGCGCTGCGCGAGGAAGATGAATGGGCAGCCACTGTCCCCTCGGAGGCTGCACAGGGAGAGTCCGCGGAGGAGGATCTTGATCAACCCGATCGCCGCTTCCGTCCGCGGTACAAGCCCGACAAGTTAAAACAGGTGTTCGATCGACTGCGTCCTAACGCCTAGTTTTGTCCCGCTCATGTGCTCTACTAATGCACATGGACGCATCGACCGCACTGCTATTGATCTTTACGGGCCTCCTCGTTGGGGCCATCCTGGGCTTTTTTGGCGGCACGTTTTGGATGCAGCGTACCAACCCCCAACAGCACCCGCCTACTGATCTACGCCCGCTGGCACAGGCACTTCGTGACCTACAGGTTCGTCTCGAAGACATCGATAAAGAGCAAGCAGTAGCGCAGTCTGCCTTGGCAGGCCAAGTACAAGCAATTGCGCGCACCTCATCCAGGCTCGGGGACCGGACTGATCAGCTCATCACTGCACTGCGCTCACCGCAGGTCCGAGGCAGATGGGGCGAGGTGCAGCTGCAGCGCGTGGTAGAGCTGGGTGGGATGGTAGAGCACGTCGACTTTGACGCTCAGGCGTACATGCGTTTCGACGGCGCCTCGCTACGCCCGGACATGGTTATCCGGCTCACCCAGGATCGAAACATAATCGTCGACGCCAAGGTTCCGTTTTCTTCATACCTCGATGCGCTCAACACGGAAGACCCGGAAGAAAAGCAAGGCTACCTGCGTAGACACGCGCACCTGCTGCGAAGCCACGTCGATACGCTGTCCTCAAAGTCATACATAAAGGCATTTCAGCCCAGCCCGGAATTCGTCGTGATGTTTGTCCCAGCTGACCCATTCTTGGACGCCGGTCTCGCTATCGACCCGGAGCTGCTCGACTACGCTTTTGCCCGCAACGTCGTCATCGCGACCCCCACGACGCTGTTCGCACTGCTGCGCACGGTTGAACTTGGGTGGAGGCAAGATTCCATGAATCGGGAGGCGCAGACCATCCAGCGTCTTGGCGAAGAGCTGTACCGACGTCTCGGCACGCTGACAGAGCACTACAACCGCGTCGGGAGCAGTCTTGAGAAGGCGGTCGAGTCGTACAACGCAACACTGGCGTCGCTCGACAGTCGGGTGATGGTCACCGCTCGTAAGCTCGAGGAACTAGGTGCAGCTGGGCACTCGTCGAGCGCGCCGGAGCTTCACCCTATCGATGCGCGACCGAGACTCCGCGACTCAGATTCGTCGAATTGTTAGCCCCTGGAGCGGGTCAAACTGGCAAGACTCGGGGGTAGGCCGGGTAGAATGCCCAGCGTGTCTCAAAACTCTCTCCGATCCCCGCGCTCTGGTACCGCCACCTTCCACGGTTTGCCTACCGTTTCCAGCATCGGCATTATCTTTGCTGCGCTGCTGACCGGCGTCGTCATCGCAACGTCGGCGGGATACATCGGATGGCCTCTGCTCGTACTGTTCAGCGTCGCGGTCATCGCCGTGACAACGCTGGTAGACCCGCGGGGTTTGTTCCTTACCGTCGCGGCTACCCCGCTTTTGTTCGTCATTGCGCTACTTGGGTTTGGACTGATTTCAGCACGCAATCAGCTCGGGGCCGCTGGTGCAGGCGGGAAAACCGCTATCCTTATGGTGCTTTACCCAGTAATCGAGCACTTCCCTATTCTCTTCACGGTGACTGCTGGTGCCCTGGTGATCGCCATCGTGCGCTACTGGCTGATCCAACGCCATAACGATGAAGTCCTGCGCCGGGAGCGAGCGCAGCGCCGCCGCATGAGCCAGTCGAACCGCAGGACCAATAGCGAAGGTCGTCGGGCCCGTGAACGCAGCCAGGGTGGCATCACGGTCGATGAGCTGTTGAAGCGAACGAAGGCAGAACGCAGTCAGGCCCGCCCCCGTGGGGAGCGGGCCCGGCGAGTTGCCTCACGCCTTGGCGAGGACCTGTACAAAAACGAAGATCGCTAGGCGAAGGCTAGACGAGCACTAGCTGCTACGGCGCGGCTGACGCAGATCCCGCGGCAGCGCGAACGTGATCGTCTCTACCGTAGTGGTGACTTCCTCTACATCGGTGTAACCGCGCTTCGCCAGCTCCGCGAGCAGCTCCTGAACCAGAATTTCCGGCACCGAAGCTCCCGATGTTACGCCAACGGTGTTGACGCCCTCGAACCATTCGTCTTGTACTTGGTGGGCGTAGTCGATGAGGTATGCGTTGTTGGCACCAGCGTCGAGCGCTACTTCCACCAGGCGCTTCGAATTGGAAGAATTTTGCGAGCCGACCACAATAACGAGTTCCGTCTGCGGTGCGATCTTCTTCACTGCTACCTGACGGTTTTGCGTTGCGTAGCAGATGTCGTCGCTAGGCGGGTTTTCTAGATCTGGGTAGCGCTCGCGCAGCTTTTCAACGATCAGCATCGTTTCATCAACAGACAGGGTGGTCTGGGATAGCCACACTAGCTTCGTCCCCTCTGGGAAGTCGGGAAGGGCGTCGACACCCTCGACCCCGTCAACGAGGTGGGTGACCTCCGGGGCCTCACCTGCGGTACCTTCGACTTCCTCGTGGCCCTCGTGGCCGACAAGCAAGATCTGGTATCCGTGCTTGGCAAACCGCTTCACCTCGTTGTGCACCTTGGTCACGAGCGGGCACGAGGCGTCGAGCGCCAGCAAGTTGCGCCCGTCCGCTGCTTCGCGGACCGCGGGGGAAACCCCGTGCGCGGAAAAGACAAGGTGCGAGCCTTCGGGGACCTCGTCGGTTTCGTCAACAAATATGACGCCGCGCTTCTCTAGTGTTTCCACTACGTACTTGTTGTGGACGATCTCTTTTCGCACATAAATTGGGGCTCCGTATTTTTCCAGCGCCTTTTCTACAGTGACAACTGCACGATCCACACCTGCGCAGTAACCGCGAGGTGCTGCCAGAAGAACTTTTTTACCCTGATTTGTCATGGAACCGACCCTACCGAATCAACGTCTAAAACAGTAGGTACACATTCTTGTGGTGATCTATCTATGAAACAATGACAGCGTATTCCATCGACACGCTGGGAAAGGAGCGGTGTTGACACAAGCACAAGGTGAGCGTTCAGCCTCACCAAGTAGCCCTGAGCAGCCATGGCCAGTGGCAAAGTTGAATAAGTCGGTCAAGGGGTGGATTAACCGTCTGGGCCACTTGTGGGTCGAAGGCCAGCTCACGCAGGTGAACTACAAGCCGAGCTGGAAATTCTCCTATCTCACGCTCCGCGATACACAGCAGGAAACGAGCGTGCAGCTTACGGTTTCCTCGGACTACTTAAGGAGCTTGCCGACGCCACCAAAGGACGGTGACCGCGTCGTCATCTACGGCAAGCCGGCCTTCTACGAGGGCCGCGGCTCCTTTTCGATGTGGACAACGCAGATTCGCCACGTCGGTATCGGTGAATTGCTCGCGAAGATTGAGCAGCTTCGGAAACAGCTTGCAAGTGAGGGTCTCTTTGACCGCGCCCGCAAACGGCCGATTCCCCTGCTCCCCAACACGATTGGCCTCATTACTGGTCGCGGCTCAGCCGCCGAGCGCGACGTGCTTTCCGTGGCGCAGAGCCGTTGGCCCGCGGTCCAATTCCGCGTGATCAACACCGCGGTACAGGGACCGAACGCGGTACCCGAGGTCATTCAGGCCCTGCAGACGCTTGACGCGGACCCCAATGTTGAGGTCATCATCATTGCCCGCGGCGGTGGCTCCGTCGAGGACCTCCTGCCGTTTTCTGAGGAGGCACTGCAGCGCGCCGTAGCTGCGGCGGGGACGCCGGTGGTATCTGCCATTGGCCACGAGCCGGATAGCCCGGTGCTCGACAACGTCGCTGACTTACGCGCGGCCACTCCAACCGACGCCGCTAAACGCGTCGTCATCGATGCCACCCAGGAGCTTGCATTTCTGTCTGAGGCGCGCGCACGCAGCGCGCAGGCGCTGCGTACCTGGGTTTCCACCAAATCGGAAGAGATCCAGTACTGGCGCTCGCGTCCGGTGATGCAGAACCCGTTACTGGCAATTGAGCGTCGAAGCGAAGAGGTCTCACAGCAGGTTGCTTCGATGCGACGAGAGATCAGCCACCTGTTGGCACGAGAAACGCAGCAGGTCGCTGCGCTCCGCTCACAAGTTTCGGCGTTAGGGCCAGCAGCAACTCTCGCGCGCGGATATTCCGTAGTACAAGTCCTCCCCCGCGACCATTCCGATCCTGAGGTTGTCACCAGCATCGAACAATCACCACCCGGATCGCAGCTGCGCATCCGCGTCGCGGACGGTTCCATCACCGCAGCAGCAATGGGGACCACCCCCGCCGATTAAATCCACACAGCAATTTCACTAGCATCTAGCATCAAGGAGACAATCCATGTCCGAAAACACGTATGGCAATGGCCAACCCACCGACGCCGCATTCCCCGACCCCGCAACGCTTTCGTTCGAACAAGCTAGGCAGCAACTTGTAGAAACAGTGAGGGTCCTCGAGCTCGGGCAAATGAGCCTTGACGAATCACTGAAGTATTGGGAGTACGGCGAGGGGCTCGCGAAGCGCTGCGAGCAGCTACTCGAGGGAGCCTCAAAACGTGTCGAGGCCGCTATTCAGCAGCGCGACGCGACTGAGCAAACACCACAGCCGGAATAGCCTGCTGCCACGGCGTCTACTGCGCTGACAGCGGCTCGGTCGCGAGCGCAGTACGTATCAGTTCCTCAAACTCGGCGTCTGTTCCGGCACCTGTGACGGCGAATCGTGCGTCGCCAGCATCGATAACCCACAGTGGGCGAGTTTTCGCCTCGGTACCCTTGAATATCTCAATACTGTGGCCATCGATCGTGTCCTGGCGGTCAAGAGTGCGCTGCTTTCCGTCGACCTCGGACTGGACCGTTTTGCTGTCCGCACCCGTTTGCGTCAGCTGGATGAAGCCACCATCGGGCGTGACCCACCCTACGACTGGAGCTGGCTGCTGCGCGATCATGCTTCGCCGCGCGGAGTTCGTCACCCAACCTGTTGGCATTTCCGGGTAGCGCACCGGAAAATCGACTCCGCGAGCCTCAAGGCCAAGGAACGTCTTCGCATCGACTTCTTGCACAGGCCCATTTTCGGGCTTACCGGGATTGAACGTGCACAGCCCGGTCGCACCAACGGCAATGATCATGACGACCACGATCAAGATGACGTTGATGAGCATGTCTCTGCCGTCTTGGAAAATGCGAGGTTTGTTTTCTTGAGCCACGCGCTCCAGTATGACATGGATTCCTGATACCCCCGAATTTGTCTTTTACCCCCGCGCGTTGGCTTTTTACGCAGGAAGTCCCCAGTTCAGACACCACTATTCGCAGCATTGCCCTATTTTAGGTGTAGAAACGACGGTTCATGTCTGGCAAAAGTGCCATGATAGAGGTGTGCCAGACCGCAGTGGTATGGCTTTGCAACGCGGCATGATGTCGATGTTGTCACAACTAAAACTAGTTTGCCGCAGGAGGGCACTGTTTCATGTCTGAACAAACTTCTGAAAACTTCCCTGACCGTAACCTTGCAATGGAGCTCGTGCGCGTTACCGAGGCTGCTGCGCTTGCCTCTGGCCGCTGGGTAGGTCGCGGGATGAAAAATGAAGGTGACGGCGCCGCAGTC
This sequence comes from Corynebacterium sp. CCUG 51687, assembly GCF_024453995.1. NCBI lineage: Bacteria > Bacillati > Actinomycetota > Actinomycetes > Mycobacteriales > Corynebacteriaceae > Corynebacterium > Corynebacterium sp. CCUG 51687. The sequence continues at coordinate 185,874 of NZ_JAGPYT010000004.1, forward strand.
GACGCCATGCGCAAGATGATCAACTCCGTCACGATGGACGGCGTCATCGTCATTGGCGAGGGCGAAAAGGACGAGGCGCCGATGTTGTTTAACGGCGAAAGTGTCGGCAACGGTTTTGGCGCACAGGTTGATCTGGCGGTTGACCCAGTCGACGGCACGCGCCTGATGGCGGAAGGCCGCCCGAATGCTATTTCGGTTATCGCGGCTGCCGACCGTGGTTCCATGTTCAACCCGCAGGACGCGTTCTACATGAATAAGATTGCAGTCGGCCCTGAGGCTGTCGGGGTCATCGATATTACGAAGTCCGTCGAGTTCAACATTAAGGCAGTGGCAGAAGCCAAGGGAGTCGGCGTTGGTAACGTGACTGTGGTGGTACTCGACCGCCCACGTCACAACAAGCTGGTTGAGGAGATTCGCAAGGCTGGCGCCAAGGTACGTTTCATTATGGACGGAGACGTTGCTGGTGCCATCGCTGCTGCCCAGAACACCAACTCCATTGACATGGCGATGGGCATCGGTGGCACACCGGAGGGGGTTATCACGGCGTGTGCATTGAAGTGCCTTGGTGGTGAGATCCAGGGCCAGCTCGCACCGCAGTCCGATGAAGAGCGCGAACGCGTGCTGGCAGCGGGCCACGATCTCGACCGTGTGCTTGGCCTCGACGACTTGGTGGCCTCCGATAACTGCTACTTCGCGGCTACCGGTGTCACCAACGGCGACATGCTGCGCGGCGTCTCCTACCGTAAGAATGGCGCTACCACCCGTTCGTTGGTAATGCGCTCGAAGTCTGGCACCGTCCGCTACGTGGAGTCCCTCCACCAGCTGCCGAAGCTTCAGGAGTACTCGGTGATCGATTACTCCGGCCCGATCAAGTAATTCAAAGCGTCGATTTTCTGTAAGTATCAAGTAAAGGAAAGATTGAATGGCCGATAAGCAGTACCGTATCGAGCACGACACCATGGGTGAGGTCAAAGTACCTGTTGATGCACTGTGGCGTGCTCAAACTCAACGTGCTGTAGAGAACTTCCCGATCTCTGGCCGGGGCCTCGAGAACCAGCAGATCCGCGCCCTTGGGCTCCTCAAGGCCGCGTGTGCGCAGGTCAACAAGGATTCGGGCAAGCTCGATGCGGAAAAGGCTGACGCGATCATCGCTGCGGCGAAGGAAATCGCAGACGGCAAGCACAACGACCAGTTCCCAATTGACGTCTTCCAGACGGGTTCTGGCACTTCCTCGAACATGAACACTAATGAGGTCATTGCTTCGATCGCGCACGCAAACGGCGTGGAAGTCCACCCGAACGACCACGTCAACATGGGACAGTCCTCGAACGACACCTTCCCAACTGCAACGCACATTGCTGCCACCGAAGCTGCCGTCGAAGTGCTGGTCCCGGCCCTGCAGGTGCTGCAGAAGTCACTGGCTGCGAAGGCTGAGCAATGGCACGAGGTAGTGAAGTCGGGCCGCACTCACCTGATGGACGCGACCCCGCTGACGCTTGGTCAGGAGTTCTCCGGCTACGCTCGTCAGATCGAGCTCGGCATCGAGCGCGTTGAGGCGACTGTTGGCCGCCTCGGCGAGCTCGCCATTGGCGGCACCGCGGTCGGTACCGGCATCAACACCCCAGCAGACTTTGGCGCAAAGGTCACCGCAGAACTGGTGAAGATCACTGGGCTGACACAGCTGTCGGAGGCAAAGAACCACTTCGAGGCCCAGGCCGCACGCGACGCTCTGGTGGAATTCTCCGGTGCGATGCGCACTGTTGCAGTCTCGTTGTACAAGATTGCAAATGACATCCGGCTGATGGGTTCGGGCCCACTCGCCGGATTCGCGGAGATTCACCTCCCAGATCTGCAGCCAGGCTCGTCGATCATGCCTGGCAAGGTCAACCCAGTCCTGTGCGAGGCGGCAACCCAGGTCTCTGCCCAGGTGATCGGCAACGATGCCGCGGTGGCATTCGGCGGCTCGCAAGGCCAGTTCGAGCTCAACGTGTTCATCCCGATGATGGCGCGCAACGTGCTGGAGTCCGCTCGCCTGCTGGCGAACGTCTCTCGACAGTTCGCTACCCGCTTGGTTGACGGTATCGAGGCGAACGAGGCCCGCATGAAGCAGCTCGCGGAGTCTTCACCGTCAATCGTCACCCCTCTGAACAGTGCAATCGGCTACGAGAACGCTGCGAAGGTGGCAAAGCATGCGGTGAAGGAGGGCATCACGATCCGCCAGGCTGTGATTGACCTCGGCTTCGTGGACGGCGATACGTTGACTGAGGAGGAGCTCGACAAGCGTTTGAACGTCCTGTCGATGGCTCATACCGAACGCAACTAGTCTTCGCTACAATCATCCCTGCTACTGCCCATGTTCATGAGCACGACCAGGGATGATTTTTATGTCTGATTCTTTTTCGCAGCTTCGTACAGCTGGGGGCTCAAATAAGCCATGGGTTATTGGCGGTGTCTTAGCTCTGGTGGTCTCGCTCATCGGGATAGCGCTCGCCGCAGCGTACTGGTCCGCTCAGCCAAAGCCGGAGCCTAACGGGGTGCCTGCAGTTGTGACGGTGACTGCGTTTCTTGAAGCTCCGCAAGTGCGTGACGACGCCCCCTCCGGAACATTCCAAGGCACCCTCCAATCGCACAGCCCTGATGCTGCCGTAGCGGCGTGGCCGGCGGTGTTCTCCCTCCATGAAGGACAAGGGATGGTCAGCTATCCTCTGAGCGGTTGCGTGGCGCTTATCGCGCATGATGGCAGTGCTTCCGCTCTGACGAAACAGTGCCCTCCAACTACTGATGATGGTTTCTGGAGCTTCTCCAGCCCGGAGCCGGGAATCGTTGAGGCACAGTTTTTCGGGCGCCGCGGTGATAGCTCTCCAAACGTGGAAGGCTCACTATCGCTCCTGGTTGAATAGGTTTCTTTGATATTTTTGCACGGAGTGTAAGATTGCACTCCGTGAATTTTCCCGATCAGTCAGAAGGTCTCCGGCAGCGTAAGCGTCGCGAAACACGGGAGCGAATCTTCGATACAGCTGCATCGCTTGTGGCACGCGACGGCTATGACAATGTCACAGTCGAGGAGATCTGCCAAGGTGCAGGCATTTCACGGCGGACGTTCTTCAACTACATGGACTCAAAAGATGACGCTGTGCTTGGTCCCTTCCCTCTCGAGTTCACCAGCGAGAGCTTTGCACGCATTGCTGATGAGTCGTCCACGAACATGTTGTCCCTGGTAATCGATGCAATGGAAGAATCAGGTGCCGAAGATCGAGCCGAGGATGCCTGCCGAATCCAGCGGCTCATGCAGGACAACCCATCGTTGGCAAACGCGATGCTGGCCCGCAAACGCGATACGCTACGACACCTCGAGCAGGCTGTGCGTGAGCATTTTGCGAGCCACCCCGAAGACCGCCGTCTAGATGTCACCATAGAGGCAGAAGCCCGAATCGTTGTGGAACTTTTTCGGACAACGCTTGTGCTTTATGCGCGAAGCCTTCATTTCCAAGAGGAGGGTTCGCCGAAGGAGCAGGCTCGTAGCGTAGCTGCCGTCGTCACGAAGTATGCAAAGGAGTTGCAGTGGTAAACAACACTAAGCCACACGTTGGCCTGATCTTTGGAGCGCTACTCATCACGATGCTGATGAGCTCATTGGGCCAGATGATTTTCTCCACTGCCCTGCCGACGATTGTCGGTGAGCTTGGTGGCGTAGACCACATGAGCTGGGTGATTTCGTCGTTCCTGGTCACGATGACAATCGCGATGCCAATTAATGGCAAGCTCGGTGACAGGGTCGGACGCAAGTGGCCTTATATTGGCTCGATTGGCCTGTTCGTCATTGGTTCCACCTTGGGTGGGCTTGCACAGTCGATGCAGCTGCTCATTATCGGGCGCGCCGTCCAAGGCTTCGGCGCTGGCGGCATGATGGTCAACTCCCAGGCAATCATCGCGGAGGTGGTTCCAGCCCGTAGCCGCGGCAAGTACATGGGTGTGATGGGGGCAGTATTTGGTGTTTCTTCCGTGCTTGGCCCCGTGCTGGGCGGATGGTTTACGGATGGACCCGGCTGGCGTTGGGGCCTTTGGATGAACATCCCGCTGGGGCTTCTCGCGATGACGGTCTGCACAATCGTGCTCCACCTACGCAAGGGTTCGCGGTCAGCACAGAGCATCGACTGGCTGGGCACCGTGCTCATGGCGGTTGCCACGACTTCTCTTATTTTGACCACGACGTGGGGCGGCACTCAGTATGAGTGGTCCTCGCCTATCATTTTGGGTACTTCCTCGCTTGCGGTTGTCGCTGCAGCGCTGTTCGTCTTCGTTGAGCTGCGCGTACCGAACCCGCTCATCCCCATGCACTTGTTCCGCAATCGCAACATGGTCTTGACGACGGCCTCCGGCACCGTGCTGGGACTGGCTATGACCGGTGCGCTTGCTTACCTGCCTACCTACCTGCAGATGGTGCACGAACTCACGCCAACGAACGCGGGGCTGATGATGCTGCCAATGGTCATCGGCATCTTGGGCACTGGCACTACCGTGGGGTTCATTATCGCGAAAACGGGCCGCTACAAGGTCTACCCGATCATCGGTATGGCCATCGTTTCGGTCGGACTCTTCCTCTTCTCGCAGCTCGAAGTGTCCACACCGCTGACCACGCTGGGTATCTATATGTTCATCTTCGGGTTCGGACTCGGCTTAGTCATGCAGGTACTGGTACTTATTGTCCAGAACTCGTTCCCACTAGCAATGGTCGGTACTGCAACAGCGACGAACAACTTCTTCCGACAGATCGGTTCCGCGATCGGTGCGTCGCTTATTGGTTCGCTGTTCATTCACAATATGACGGAGGAGCTCGCGGAACGCCTGCCAAAAGCATTGGCCTCGATGGCCCCTAGCGAGGCAGCCCCTTACGCCGAGCAATTCTCGAGCACCGGTGGGCACAACTCCCTCACCCCGCACGCGGTTGCACAACTGCCTGACGTACTGCGCGACGCCGTCCTTAATAGTTACAACGACGGCCTGACCCCAGTGTTCTTACTGATGGTCCCATTGGCCGCCGTTGCGTTGGTGCTGCTCTTCCCGGTCCGGGAGGACCCGCTGAAAGAGACGCTGGACTAGGAACGATGAGGCGTGACTAGGCCTGGCCTTCGCCGGGTTTCTTTTCTCCCGGCTTCGGCAACAGCAGCTCGTAGATATCCGAGTCACGCCACTGGCCTTCCCGCTCACCGTAGGACATTTTCGCCATGTGATGGAAGGTGCCAACTTTCTCAAACCCGCGCGACTTGTGCAGCCCTGCCGATCCTTCGTTTTCCGGGAAGATCCACGAGTGAATCGACCACTTATCAAGTTCGATGCACGTCGCGATGAGCTTGTCTAGCAGCGCACCGGATACCCCCATGCCGCGCGCATCCGGATGCACGTAGATGGAGTCTTCAACTACTCCATGGAACACGCTTCTCGACGACGCCTTCGCCGCAGCTACCCATCCGAGCACACGCGAGTCATCGTGTTCATCAACGGCAACAAACACCGTTTCCATGATCTTCGCCCTGGAAAACTGCTCCCATGTCAAGCCGCGCGTCTCGTAAGTTGCGTTTCCGGTACTCAGACCCATCTCGTAGATGCTACGCACCTGCGGGTAGTCTTCTGGCCGGATTGGTCGAATGGTAAACCCTTTTTTGGTCATAAAAGACATTGTCCCCATTGGTCACACATCGTGCAACCAACGGGGACAAAAGCCGTTGTAGAGCTACAAATTACTTCTCGATGATGTTTGCAGCGAACGCGCCGGTGTCGTTGTTCTCACGAGTCCACTCGATGGTGCCGTGCTCGAACTCCTGGAACCAGCCGGATTCATTTGGAAGTGGGGTCTCTGCTGCGGTTGGGAAGCCAACCTTGTCCATAACGCCTTCATTCGTCAGCCACACGTTAGCAATTTGGCCCCAGATCGGAGCGCCACCGGTGTTTTCATTCCAAGCGACGTGGTGGTCATTGTCAAAGTCAACGATCCAGCTGCCATCGTGCTCCGTAACCTTCATCGGCTCGCCCCACTCCGAGTCAGCGTACTGGCCGATTGCCTGGACCAGACCGGTTGGAACCTTGACCTCTTCACCGTCTGCGGTAGTCAAGGAGACAGACTCCGTAGAGCCCTCTGCACCATTAGCGTCGGTGGCGGTCTCAGCAGCAGTCTCCGTCTCGGCTGCCTCTGTAGCTGTCTCGATGTTGGTCACCGTTGCGGTGCCGGAAGCACCATCCGCAGCGGTGGTAGCAGTGCTATCGGCGCCCTCTCCGTCAGAGCAAGCAACCAAGCCTGCGGCCAGAGCGGTAGCAGCAACGGCGGAAGTAAAAACCTTCTTGTAATTCATCAAAATTTCCTTTCGTTGTTGAATTTGTCTGGTGTCCATTATGCAAATTTCACTTTCGCCGCCTCCGTTTCACCCCCGTTCGGGGTGTTTTCCCGGCCGCACCCTTGCGCTTTTTCCCACGTTTCGTATATAAGCGTTTGCCCTGCGCAGCACGGGAGTCTGACACCTGTTTGCGCCGCCTCGTCCCAGCAGTCGGCTCACTCCCCCTCGACGAGCGAGCGGTGCGCCCTTTTGCGACGCCCACAAAGTCCTGGATCTCGTCACCGTCGTCGGCTTTCCGCCACACCAACGCAATCTCAGTTTCAACCAGCGGAGCGTGCCAAACTTCCAAACACGCGATCTGTTTCTTCGAAAGCACCTTCAACAACGGCAACGGAGCCAATGCCACGCCAACGTTTGCCGCAACGACCTGCAATGCACCACGAAGCTCTTCAAGTGACGCCTCCGGTTGGTATACCCAGTTGATGATTTCGCCTTCGAGGTCCGCGTAATCGACGCGCTCCCCAAGCTCTGCAAACAAAGAGTCCTTGGGCACGGCAACGCCGGGAGCCTCGGTATAGAGACGCACCACGTGAAATTCATCGGTAATACGGTCATCGGGCAGGCGCATCAGCGCCAGCGATGTAGAAGTCGTCTCGTCCAGGAGATCAGCGAAGGGGTCGTCGACACCTTGTGTATCGAGCGAGTGCGGTGTGGACTGTGCGAAGCGTTTAAACCACTTCCCTGGCTCTGTGCCGGTGACGAAAGCAAGCGATAGCATGGCACAATGCTACCGTTTGGTGTATGACTACACAGAAGCCATCCGGAACCGCGATGAAGGCCGCGACCGCCGCGAAGAAACTCGGGATCTACCTGCCAGCGACGCCGCAGGAGTTCCAAGACAATGCCGTGACGCACGCGCAACTGCGCGAATTACAGAACAATCCCCCAGAGTGGCTGCAGGAACTGCGCCGCAATGGGCCGCACCCCCGCCCCGAGGTGGCGCGCAAACTCGGGATCTCAATCACCGCGCTCAAAGCAAACGACATGGACAAGCCGCTCACCACTGAGGAGATCAACGAGCTGCTGAAAAACCAGCCGGAATGGTTGAGCTCGGCCCGCACCACTCATTCAGAGCAGCGCCAGGCCGAGCAGCAGCAGCAGTAGCTCTTAGAGCATCTTCCAATCTTCGAGGCCCGGGTAGAGCGGGAACCGCTCCGCCAGCGCGTCTACGCGGGCGTGCAGGGCGTCGACGTCGGCGTTCTCACCCTGGATAAGCGCCTCGGCGATAATTTCCGCAACTTCCTCGAACTCTTCCTTGCCGAAGCCGCGGGTCGCCAGCGCCGGGGTGCCAATACGCAGCCCCGACGTCACGGCTGGCGGACGCGGATCGAAAGGAACGGCGTTGCGGTTCACCGTAATGCCAGCCTTATGCAGCAAATCCTCTGCCTGCTGGCCATCCATCGCGGAGTTACGCAGGTCCACTAGCACAAGGTGGACATCGGTGCCGCCGGAGACGACGTCGATGCCGGCTTCCTTGGCGTCTGGCTGGGTCAAGCGCTCGGCGAGAATCTTTGCGCCCTCGAGCGTGCGCTCCTGGCGGTTACGGAAAGCCTCCGTCGCGGCGAGCTTGAAGGCGGTAGCCTTCGCAGCGATCACGTGCACCAGCGGGCCACCCTGCTGGCCTGGGAACACTGCGGAGTTGAGTTTCTTGTGCAGCTCGAGATCGTTGGTCAGGATGAAGCCGGAGCGTGGTCCACCAATCGTCTTGTGCACCGTGGAGGACACAACGTGTGCATGAGGCACCGGCGACGGGTGCAGACCAGCAGCAACCAAGCCAGCGAAGTGCGCCATATCGACCCACAAGTACGCACCAACCTCGTCTGCGATCGAGCGGAACTCAGCAAAGTCCTCGTGGCGAGGGTACGCGGACCAACCCGCGATGATCACCTTCGGCTTGACCTCGCGCGCCTGTTCACGCAGCTTCTCCATGTCGATGGTGCACGTGTCTTTTTCAACCTCGTACGCAGCGACGTTGTACAGCTTACCGGAGAAGTTGATCTTCATACCGTGCGTCAGGTGGCCACCGTGAGCGAGGCTGAGGCCCAAGATGGTGTCGCCCGGCTCGCACAGCGCCATCAACACAGCCGCATTCGCCTGCGCACCGGAGTGTGGTTGCACGTTCGCGTATTTCGCGCCGAAGAGCTCCTTCGCGCGGTCGCGCGCCAGGTCTTCAACGACGTCGGCGTGCTCGCAGCCACCGTAGTAGCGACGACCTGGGTAGCCTTCGGCATATTTGTTTGTAAACACCGAACCCTGTGCTTGCAGCACTGCTCGCGGAACGAAGTTCTCGGAGGCAATCATCTCCAGCGTGTTTCGCTGGCGCGACAGCTCCTGAACGATCGCTTCGTGAACTTCGGGGTCAAAAGTAGCGAGATCCTGGTAGCGGAGGTCTTCAGACACGTGCACCGGGTCCTTTCAAGATCAGACAGTCAATCATGTTTTAGCTCATGTCCAGGCACACCTATGCCTGGCACTGCTAAGCAGTATAAGCATCAGCGCTACGAAAGAAGTCCACTTTATTCAGGAACTTCAGAAGTATCTGCACCTGAGTTCCCCGACACGAAACAACAAATGTAACAATGTTACGCATGGCGAAATCTCCCCGCACTTCGGATTCGAGCCCTTATTTGGACTTTCACCGCGACGATTGGCGGCACCGACGTGCGCAAATGCCACAAGTCTTGACGGAGGACGAAGTAGCCAAGCTCAGTGGTATCGGCGAGAACCTCGATATGCAGGAAGTTGAAGACATTTACCTTCCGATCTCTCGCCTGATTCACCTCCAGGTACGGGCCAGACAAAAACTTACGAAGGCTACAGAGACGTTTATCGGTGATGACCCAGGCCACGTGCCATTCATTATCGGGATTGCGGGGTCGGTGGCCGTCGGCAAGTCAACGACTGCCCGTGTACTGCAGGTGTTGCTACAGCGTTGGGACTCTCATCCTCGAGTAGACCTCATCACCACCGACGGGTTCCTCTATCCCAGCAAAGTGCTCAAAGAGCGCAACCTGATGGACCGCAAAGGATTCCCGGAATCCTACAACCGGCGCGACCTCATGCGCTTTGTCACCGAGGTCAAGTCGGGTCAACCACTGGTCAAAGCGCCGATATATTCTCACTTCGCCTACGACATCATCCCAGGCGAGTTCATTGAGGTCCGCCAGCCGGACATCATCATTCTCGAAGGGCTCAACGTCCTCCAAACCGGCCCGACCCTCATGGTGTCCGACCTCTTCGACTTCTCAATTTATGTCGACGCCCTCACCACCGATATTGAACGCTGGTACATCGACCGCTTCATGAAGCTTCGCAACACGGCATTTCGAGAGCCCGGCGCGCACTTTGCGCACTATGCCGACATTGATGAGGCGCAGGCCCGTCACAAGGCACGCGATATTTGGCAGTCCATCAACCTGCCGAACCTAGTGGAAAACATTGCCCCCACCCGTATCCGTGCCTCGCTCGTGCTACGCAAAGGCGCCGACCATTCAGTGCAGTGGGTCCGCATGCGCAAAATGTAGCGCCAGGTAGCTGCCTACTTGCCGAAGCGACGGGAGCGCTGCGAGTACTCGCGCAACGCGCGAAGGAAGTCAATCTTGCGGAACGCGGGCCAGTACGTGTCCGTAAACCAGATCTCGGAGTACGCCGCCTGCCACAGTAGGAAGCCGGAGAGGCGCTGCTCCCCCGACGTCCGGATCACTAAGTCTGGATCGGGCTGACCTGAGGTGTACAGGTGCTGCGACACGGACTCGACGGTCACTGCGTTGACCAGTTCGTCCACGCTGCAGCCGCTGGCAGCGGCGTCGCTAATGAGGCTGCGAACGGCGTCGACAATTTCTTGCCTGCCGCCGTACCCCACCGCAATGTTGACGGTCAGGCCAGCTTTGCCTGTGGTGGTGTCGGCAGATCGGCGCATCCTTTCTGCAACCTCATCCGGCAAGAGCTCCAGGTGCCCTACGAGCCGAACCTTGCAGGAGTAAGACTGCGTCGCAAGGTCCTCGATCACCTCGGAAATAATGTCGAACAGCAGCTCAACTTCTTCCGAAGTCCGTTGCAAATTCTCCGTTGATAACAGGTAGATCGTAACGACGTCCACGTCCATTTCCGCCGACCACCGCACAAGTTCGCCGATCTTCGCCCCACCCACCCGGTGGCCATGAGAAACATCGGTGAACCCAGCCTCACGGGCCCACCGTCGGTTGCCGTCCGCCATGACCGCGATGTGCTTCGGGCGTTTCTTGCCCTTCAGCTCACGCTTCAGGCGCGCTTCATACAGCGGATACAGAATTTTTTGGAGGCTACTCACGGACCCAACCTTACTCACCAATCAACGGTATGTATGTTAGATGCCTTAGATCCAACGCTTCTTCCGGCGATCAAGCACACCCGCCTCCGCCATGGCCTTATCCAGCGCCTCCTGGTCAAACGGGTCGATTCCGTGCTTCTCAGCGAAGAGGCTGCGACGGCGGAACCGCGAGTACCGGCGATGGAACGCAAACCCCAGAGACAAAATGACCACAGCCAGCATCACCAACAGCAACAGGCCGAATGGCGAAGCCTTGCCAAAGTCCGGCCCCACCGGGTTTTCCTTCGGCGCCTGCGCCACCAAGTAAGCAGAGGTGTTGATAATCGCTGCGTGTGCTGTCGTCATCATGTGTATTTCGTCTTCCTTGTGCTGAAAATGTTAGCGCTCTTGCCCGAAACCTTCAGCGAGCGCGTCCGCGGTCTTCGGGTCAATACCGGCGAAGAGATCATCTTCCGGCAACGTTGATGCTACGCGAGTTCTGGCCAACTCAAACTCTTCTGTCGGCCATACCTCCTGCTGGTCCTCAACTGGGCTCGCCAAAAACGCGCCCGCCGGATCAATCTGTGTCGCATGTGCCGTCAGCGCTGCTGCACGCTGGGGGAAGTACTCCGCGCACTCCACCCTTGTGGTCACGCGACTCATCACATCCGCTTTGTTTTCTTCCCACCGCTGAATCATCAGCTCGTACGGGCTCTTCTTTCCTTGCGCGTACAAGCGGTCCTGCAGAAGACGCATCCGCTGCAGGATAAATCCATGGCTGTAGTACAGCTTTAATGGCGTCCACGCCTGCCCTGCTTCGGGAGCAAAGGATGGATCTCCCGCCTTGTCCCAGGCCAGCATCGAGATTTCGTGGACCATCAAGTGGTCGGGGTGCGGGTAGCCACCGTTTTCGTCGTAGGTAATGATGACATGCGGCCTGAACTCTCGAATCGACTCGACGAGATGCGCCGTCACTGCCTCCGGGTCTTGGGTCGCGAACGAGCCTTCCGGCAGCGGGGGCAACGGGTCGCCTTGTGGCAGACCCGAGTCTTCGTACCCCATCCACTGATGTTCCACGCCGAGGGCCGCCGCGGCCTCCGCCATCTCCTGCTCCCGGACCTCGAGGATGTTCTCCAGCACGCCCGGCCGATCCATCGCAGGGTTCAAGATGTCGCCTCGTCGCCCGTCAGTACATGTGACGACGAGCACCCGGTTCCCCTCCGATGCGTATTTTGCCATCGTTGCTGCACCTTTAGAGGACTCGTCGTCTGGGTGTGCGTGGATCGCCATCAAGCGCAAGCCGGCCACTATTCCTCCTAGAACTTCTTCGAGGTCTGATTCCGTAACTTCGCGCCATCTTAGTACCATTGGAACGGATTGCAGCTACAGCGTCATCCAGCGTCATTCAGCGAGGTAGGTAACCGTGACTTCTCCCAGTCGCCCAACATCCCGATACGGCTCCAGCACCACCCCGACAGCCACGAAACGCAGCAACGCCGCTGGCCGGATCGTCGCGCTGATCGCCATCGGCCTCGTCGTCGTGCTGCTTTACAGCGTCTTTGACTACTTCAAGAAGCAGGAGTCTCGCACCGTCACTGCGGATTTCATCTCGCTCGAAGCTGTCGACGACAACACCACACGCATGTGGATCGATGTATCACGCAAAGACGTCGAGGCCCCTTCGTACTGCATCGTCACTGCGGTCAACTACGCGCATGCCGAAGTTGGGCGTCGAGAAGTAGTACTCCCCGCAGGCGGGCAGGAGCTCGAGCGGGTCGCCGTCGAACTACCGGTGCGCGAGCCGGCAGTCTCAGGACGTGTCTACGGCTGCTCGGACAATCTGCCGTTCTACATGGACCCCACCAGCACCTTTTACGACGCCCGCTAAGCCTCACCAGTGCACCACCTGCGCGGCAGCTGTGCTATTATCCGCCTGGTAAAGTTGCCCGCCAACCGGCGGGCTCGTTTGACATATATAGGGAAGGTTTTTACCTGATGGCGCAAACTCAGCAGCAGTACATCACCCCGGAGATGAAGGCCAAGCTTGAAGCTGAGCTTCAGCAGCTCATCGACAATCGCCCTGTCATCGCAGCCGAAATTAACGAACGCCGTGAAGAAGGCGACCTCAAGGAAAACGCTGGCTACGACGCCGCGCGTGAGCAGCAGGACCAGGAAGAAGCTCGCATTAAGCAGATTTCCGAACTGCTGGCTAACTCCACCACGGAGCGCTCCGGCATCGTCGAGGGTGTAGCCCACGTAGGTTCCGTCGTGCACGTCTACTACAACAATGACGAAAATGATAAGGAAACGTTCCTGATCGGTACCCGCGCGGCTTCGACGGACAACGAGGACCTGGAGACCTACTCAGAGAACTCCCCGCTCGGCGCAGCCGTAGTCGGTGCTTCCGAGGGTGAAACCCGCACCTACAACGCCCCAAATGGCCGAGAGATTTCGGTAACAATCGTCTCCGCAGAACCGTATGATTCTGTTAAGGCTTCCACGCCACGGGCGAAGTAGCCTGTCTACGCCATCGGCGTTATCCGTGATCGCTGACATTGAAGGAATTCCTGTGAATAAGTTCTTTTCCCGCAAGCTAGTACTCACCAGCGTGGTCGCACTCGGTGCTGTGGGCTTGACTGCCTGCCACCCGCCACACCAAAACCCGTCGGACCTGAAGGTTGATACGGCACAAAGCCAGGACCCAACTTCGCTTCCTGGTGAGCGCGCGAAGGCAACCCCGACGAACGTAACCGATGCAGCAGGCGCTACCTCTGAGGCTGCAGTCACCGAGACTGTCACCGCTATGGGTGCTTCGGACAAGACCCCACTGGTCAATAACTGCGGCAGCGTCGGCCTTGAGCGTCCAGCTTCGCTGACTCTCAACTGCAGCGACCAGAACGATTTCCTCCAGGACATCGTGTGGGATACCTGGTCTGAGCAGCTCGCGCAGGGCACCGCTACCCGCACCACGGTCAATCCGAACCGCGAAATCGAAGATGTGCAGGTTGTCCTGGGCAACCCAGACATCGTAGATGGTGTGCTCGTGTTTAAAACCATCACCGTTGACGGCACGTCTATCAACCCTGAGGGTGCACGCTAAGTACGCTGAATACAGCAATTAGCTCCCTGCCCCGGCCCAGCGATGTTGTTGGCCGGGGCACTTTTGAGCGCAACTAGACAAAAATACCCGGCCTCACAGTCGTGGGGCCGGGTATTTATTGCAGTGAGCGCATGCTCTATCGCTGTTGGAAATAAGACAGCAGGCGCAGGATCTCGGTGTAGAGCCACACCAGAGTCACTGCCAGGCCAAGTGCAACGCCCCAGGCCGCCTGCGATGGGGCGCCCATGCGCACCAACTTATCGGCGACGTCAAAGTCCTGCAGGAACGCAAGTGCGCCCAGCACGATGCAGACCAGGCTAAACACGATGGCGATGGTGCCACCACCGCGAAGCGGATTCATGCCTGTAAAGATGCTCAACAAGAGGTTGCCGACAACCAGGATGAGCACGCCGAAAATGGCTGCGGTGAGGATCCGATTAAACCGCGGGGTAACGCGAATGGCACCGGTGCGATAGACCACAAGCATGCCCGCGAAGACACCGAAGGTGCCCAAGATCGCCTGGAAGATTAACGCGCCTGCGTCCGCGCCGGCGACACTGAACTGCCCGGTGATGGCGAATGAGAACCCACCAAGGAACAAGCCCTCAGCAGCCGCGTACGCCAGGGTAATAACTGGGGAACCGTACTTTTTGCCAAATGCGTGAATCATCACGAGGACGAAACCGGCGACGGCACCGACCAGCGTCAGAATGTTGGCAATAGAGCCGTACCCACCGAGGTACAGTCCGAAGTTAATTACTGCAAAGGCGACAATTACGGCAAGGGTAATGCCGGTTTTAGTGACAACGTCGTCAACCGTCATTGGACGGTCCTCAGACACGGTGCCCGCCGATGCACCCATGGGTGCTTGCTCGTACGGGTTCGTGGCACCGTACCCCTGGTATCCAGTGCCACGTTGGGAATCTACTCCCGGCAGAGTTTTCAATACAGGGTTGTTGCTACTCACGGACCCCTGATCCTTTCTTTTGAGAACAATCGTTCACCTACTCCAACGCACTGGGTGTTGTTTTAGTTCCATGCGCCCAAAGAATTTGTCCGGATCACGGCACTGAGCGTGGCCTCTGCAGCAATTTGCACCACAATTCATGTCCATCTTTCTGGCAGCGCTATACTTCTGTACGTTTGTCGCACTCCAGGAAGGTCGCCATCCCATGCCGCCCCCAATATCAGGTTCTCACCGCTATGTCCCCGCCCTCGACGGGATCCGAACGCTAGCGGTCATGCTGGTTATCGCGTACCACCTCAACCTGCCTGGGTTCAGCGGTGGCCTGCTAGGCGTGGGCGTGTTCTTCACCCTCTCGGGGTACTTGATCACGCTTAACCTCATGCGTGGGCACTACCGGGATAACTCGCTGCACCTGAAGACGTTTTGGGTCAGGCGTTTCCGCCGTCTCATACCTGCGATGCTGACCACAGTGTTGGCAGTCGTGATTCTTTCCGTCGCGTTCGATGCGGGCAACCTTCGCGACCGCTCGTTTGAAGCGTTGAGCTCCATTTTCTACGTGAACAACTGGCATAACATCGCCGTCGGTTCATCGTACTTCGATCAGTTCAATGGCCCCGGTCCGCTGGACCATATGTGGTCACTGGCGATCGAGGAACAATTTTATCTCTTGTGGCCGCTGTTGCTGTGGGTGCTGCTGAGGGTGTTCCGTCGTGGGTGGATTGTCGCCGTCGTGACCACGGTGCTCGCCGGAGCTTCCTTTATCTGGATGTGGGTGCTCGCTGATCCTTCTATCGACGCGACTCGCGTCTACGAGGGCACTGATACCCGTGCGGGCGGGCTGCTCCTCGGCGCGGTCTTAGCAATCGTGGTTTCCTCACGGAAGCACGCCGGTAAGACCATTGGTTCCTCCCCTGTTCTGAGCACCGTTGTTGGCGCCCTCGGCTTCGGCGGCATCTTCGCGCTGAGCATGCTCGTCGCGCAGGAAAACATGTTCTTGTACAAGGGTGGGATCCTGCTTCTGAACCTTGCGTCAGTTGCTGCTATCTACTCAGTCATTGGGGCGCGCGGCCCCTGGACGACCATTTTCAGCTGGGAGCCGCTTCGCTGGATCGGCGAACGCTCCTACGGTATTTACCTGTGGCACATGCCGGTGATTTACTTCATGCCGGATGCGTGGTTGCAGGATCACCGCGTGTGGTCCTCCATCCTCGTGTTTGTGCTTTCGACTGCACTTGCTGCGCTGAGCTGGACCATGTTTGAGAACCCAATCCGTCGCAATGGCGTGTTCGGGCCCCTGAAGCAATTCCGTGCACACCCGTTGGAGGCACTCCGCCCGATCACGCTTGGTTCGACGATTACGCTCGCCGCAATCATTGCAATAGGCATCCCGGCTGTGTTCGCCATGGATACCTCGAAGCCGAACACCACCATGTCCCTGCCTCAGGATGCGCAACGCGGAGGCACGCGCGACCATCGCGAGGGAAAGGACAAAGCCAAGGAAACTGAGGAAAGCTTGACGACGTCCGCCTCTGAGAAAGCTTCATGGGAGGACCAGCCTTCGGACGTGAAGATGAGCTGCGAGAAGGTCATCCACGTCGGCGATTCCACCTCGATTGGCATGTTCGATATCAACCAGCTTCCTGAAGGCGCGGTCACTGCGATTGACCGATACTTGGACGCTGGCGCAAGCGAGGTAGATACGAGCGTGTTTGGCGCTCGCGCAACAAATCAGGGATTCAACGGCAACGGAGAGAACTACCCGTCTGCGATTGAGTCCGTGCAGCAACTGCTCGCCCAGGGCGCAGCTGACGACGGCACGTGCTGGGTCATCGCCACCGGCGTGAACGACGCCGCCAACGCAGACGCTGCCCGCTCCTACGGCTACGACCCCACGGGTGAGTTGGAGGCAAACATCCGCAAGATGCTTGACCTGTTGGAGGGCTACCGCGTGATGTGGCCGACAGCCGCAACGGGTAACCCGTCGAACGGCTACTACGCCAACGAGAACATGGACGAGTTCAATGTTGCGTTGCGAAAGGTCGCGAAGGAGCGTCGAGACGTAGTCGTCTACGACTGGGCGAGCGAGGTGCGCTCCAACTTGGATTGGTTCCTCGCAGGCGACGAGGTGCACTACAACGCCACCGGCAATGACATCCGTGGCAAGCACTTTGCTGCCGCACTTGCTCACGCGTTCCCGAAGGATATCCCGGTAGACGCCATCCCAACGGACGCGGAGGTGACTTCCAAGGGGCCGAAGCTATAGTTTTGGGCATGGCCACTTGGAAAGAAATTGTCGCTGCAAACCCTGACCACTCCGAGAATTACGCCCAGCGGTGGCGCAACTTCGTGCAACAGGGCAAAGATATCGACGGGGAGGCCCGGCTTATCGACGCCCTCTCCGCCCGCCACTCCCGCATCCTCGATGCAGGGTGCGGGACTGGTCGCCTTGGCGGCTATCTGGCAAAGCGTGGACATATCGTCTTCGGCGTCGACATCGACCCTGTGCTGATCGGGTACGCGAAGCAAGACTTCCCCGAAGCAACTTGGGTAGTTGGCGACCTTTCCGCCGATCCGATCGAGGTCCGCGATATCGATATTGCGGTCTCGGCAGGCAACGTGATGGGGTTCCTCGCCGTCGACGGTCGCAGGCCCGCGCTTGAAAACATCTTCCGAACGCTGCGCCCCGGCGGGCGATTCGTTGTAGGTTTCGGGCGTGGGCGCGGCTGGGAGTTCGACGACTTCCTCACCATGTGCCACGAAGTCGGGTTCCAGCCACAGCACCAGTTTGCGAGCTGGGACTTGGAGCCGTTCACGGAGCAGTCCGGGTTCTTGGTTGCTGTGTTGCAAAAGCCAAAGGTTGATGAGCAGGCCGTTCGCTCGTTAACGAACCTACTCTAATAGTTCGCTGGCCCGACCTTACTGAACAAGGTTGACGCGATTCGCCATCCGTTGGCTACCGCCAGACGTGTAGAAGTGCACCGAGTTGTTCTCGTCTTCGGGGTGATCGCACCACATGTCACGGCCATCGCTGCCCATCTTGCACACCATCGGGTAGGTTTCGCCGGTGACGGGACTCGTCACCGAGATATCAGCCCGCGGCACCGCGTTCACGTTGGGGTTCGCCGCTACGTAGCGCCAGGTTGCGGTGTAGGCGACGTCGAAGATCTCAGCTGCAAATTCGCACGATGTCGCAGGCCCCGCCTTGATTCGGTCGCCGAACTCAGTGGTGCCACACTCCCCTCCTACTTGACCAGTGTTGATGGAGTGGCGCGTTGAAAATGTATGAGTCTCGGTATCCTCGGAGGCGCTGGTTGGGGCGGCGGTGTCCTCAGCGTGTGAATCTGTGGTGGTGATTGTTTGGGTGATCGTGGCCGGGGCTGCATCGTTGCTGCTGGAGCTCGAACCACTGTCACCGGAACAACCCACAACGCCCAAACAAGCGACTGCGATCATCCCGACTGCTGTGTACTGTTTCATTGCTTCCTCTCGGCATTCGGGGACAGGGGTGCCCAACAGCATAGTCGATAGGAACGCAAAAGGTCCCGCTACCTGTAGGTATGCGGGACGTTGCATTGTGCCCCCAGTGGGACTCGAACCCACACTGAATTGATTTTAAGTCAACTGCCTCTGCCGATTGGGCTATAGGGGCGCACGGGCCCATAGTACAGGCAGCACCGGGAAAACTCCCAATAGGCACCACCGGACAAAGCCCGGTAGAAACCGCTACTGGCTCACACTGATGATGCGTTTCTTTTTCCTGCCACCGTCGACGTCGGACTCACCGGTAACGGAGATCTTCTCGGCATCGAAAATGTCCGCGATGAAGTCGGCGACCCACTGCAGCAGCTCCATGTCGCGCAGGTTTGGCTGGTTGATGCCTTTGCCTTCACGTGGCATTGGTACCTGCAGTGTCTTTGCCGCAGCACGGTAATTCGCTCCCGAGTACAGGCGCTTCAACCTGACTTGCTTCGAGTCTGGCAACTCCACGGGGTGGAACTTAATCCTTGTGCCTTGGGTCAAGATGTCCGAGATTCCAGCAGTTCGAGCCAAGTGGCGCACGCGTGCAACCGCGAAGAGGCGCAAGACCTCGGTCGGAAGTGGTCCGAAGCGGTCGATCATTTCCTCGGCAACCTTGCGCAGGTCCTGCTCATCGCGGGCCTCGGCAAGTTTTCGGTACACGTCCAGGCGCAGGCGCTCGGCGTTGATGTAGCTTTCGGGGATGTGGGCGTCGACAGGCAGATCCACTCGGATCTCCTTCGGGCCCTGGTCTGTCGCGTCGACGACTTCGCCGGTCATGAGCGCCTTGTACGTTTCGACGGCCTCCCCGACCAGCCGGACGTACATGTCGAAGCCAACACCTGCAATGTGGCCGGACTGCTCCGCGCCGAGCACGTTGCCGGCACCGCGCATCTCCAGGTCCTTCTGCGCGACAGCAATGCCGGCGCCGAGGTCGTTGTTCTGTGCGATGGTCGCAAGTCGGTCGTAGGACGTTTCGGTGAGTGTCTTCTCTTTCGGGTACAGGAAGTACGCGTAGCCGCGTTCGCGGGAACGCCCGACGCGCCCGCGCAGCTGGTGCAGCTGGCTCAGACCCATGTTCTGCGCGTTCTCCACGATCAGGGTGTTAGCGTTGGCGATGTCCAGGCCGGTCTCCACGATGGTGGTGCAGACAAGCACGTCGAATTCGCGGTTCCAAAACCCTTGGACTGTCTGCTCAAGCTGCTGCTCACCCATCTGCCCATGCGCGACCACGACGCGGGCCTCCGGTACGAGTTGCCGCAGCGAGCGCGCCGTCTTCTCAATATCGGAGACGCGGTTGTGGATGTAAAACACCTGGCCGTCGCGGAGCAGTTCGCGTCGAATAGCTGCCGCAACCTGCTTCTCTTCCTGCGGGCCAACGTAGGTCAGCACCGGGTGGCGGTCCTCCGGAGGAGTCGTGATCGAGGTCATCTCGCGGATGCCTGTCAGGCTCATCTCCAGGGTCCGCGGGATTGGCGTCGCGGTCATCGTGAGCACGTCGACGTGACTCTTCAGGGCCTTGATGTGCTCCTTGTGCTCTACGCCGAAGCGCTGCTCCTCATCCACAATGATGAGGCCAAGCTGCTTCCAGAACACGCCCGTCTGCAGCAGACGGTGTGTGCCGATCACAACGTCGACGGAACCATCCGCCAACCCTGCCATAATCTCCTTGGCTTCCTTCGCTGAAGTAAAGCGCGACAGCTCGCGAACGGTGACCCCGAAGCCGTCCATTCGCTCTTTGAACGTGGAGTAATGCTGCTGGGCAAGAAGCGTCGTCGGCACAAGTACCGCCACCTGCTGTCCGTCCTGCACTGCCTTGAACGCGGCGCGAACAGCAACCTCGGTCTTTCCGAATCCAACGTCACCGACGATCACGCGGTCCATCGGTGTCGGCTTCTCCATGTCCTCCTTGACCGCTTCAATTGCGGCGAGCTGGTCCTCCGTTTCTACGAACGGGAACGCGTCCTCCATCTCGTGCTGCCACGGCGTGTCAGGGCCGAAAGCGTGGCCCGGCGCGGCCTGACGCTTAGCGTAAAGCTCGATGAGCTCGCCGGCGATCTCGCGTACGGCGGCGCGCGCCTTGCGCTTGGTGTTCTTCCAGTCGGAGCCGCCCATCTTGGACAGCGAAGGCTTCTCGCCGCCGGTGTATTTGCTCAGCAGGTCGAGGGATTCCATCGGCACCCAGAGCTGATCGCCGGGCTGGCCGCGCTTAGCTGGTTGGTATTCCAACACGATGTACTCGCGCCGGGAGGCTTCGTCACCGGTTTTGATGGTGCGCTCGGCCATCTTGATGAACTTGCCGATGCCATGCGTGTCATGCACAACAAAATCACCGGGAGTCAGCGCGAGTGGGTCCACCCGGTTCCGGCGCCGCGGGCGGCGCCGCTTCGCGCCCGCGATGTCGCCGACGCGGTTGCCGGTCACGTCGGTTTCCGTCACTACCACCAGGTTGGGTCCGGGGAACACGAGGCCTGCATGCGAAAGGGACTGGTAGACCGTGACCGCGCCGTCGACAGGTTCCAATCCAGGGGTGGCGATGCGCGCCGAGATGCCGTGCTCCCTCAGTCGCTCCGCCATGCGCTCAACGGTGCCCTTCGCTGGCGCCACGAACGCTACCTTGCCCCCATTGGTTTGCACGTGCAGTTTCAACGTCGCGTAGAGCTGCTCAATTGCTTTGGGCTCGCCCTTCGGTGCGGGTGCAGCCTCGAATTCCAGCGGCAGCGTCATCGCATCATCGGCGGAAAACATACCTGGAGGTGCGAATGTCCACCACGCGTTGCCCGCGTTGCGTGCCGACACTTCCAACGACTCGAACGAACGGAACGAGGACGCCGATACGTCAAGGCCCTCCACAGCAAGCGGGCCCTCCGCACCCATCGCCGCGGCCTCCCACCCAGCTTCCAAGAATTCCTGGTCCGTGGCTTCGAGGTCCGCGATACGGGTGCGCACCTTTTCAGGCCCAGAGACGAACACAATGCTGCCCTTCGGCATGAGCTCCGGCAGCACCGAGTACTTCGCCTCGCTGAGCACCGGGATGAGTACCTCTTCCCCATCGGCGTGGGTGTGCTCAGAGATCCGCGTGAGCAGCTGCACCAGCGTGGTATTCGACGGGTTCGTGCGGGCAAGCTCATCGGCGCGTTTAGCCACGCTGGCGTCGATAATTAACTGGCGCGCCGGAAAAAGCTCGACGGATGTGAGCTCCTCGATGGTGCGCTGGTCGGCGACGGCGAAGCTTCGGATGTCGGTGACTTCGTCGCCCCAGAACTCGAGGCGCACTGGGTACTCGGCGGTGGTCGGAAAGATATCGATGATGCCACCGCGCGTGGCGAACTCCCCGCGCTTTGCCACCATGTCGACGTGCTCGTAGGCGAAGTTGACGGCTTGTTCGGTCAGCTCCGTGAAGTCCCACTCGGTATCGACTTTCACTGTAATCGGCTCCACCGCGGGCAACACTGGCTGGCAGAAGGCGCGCGCCGAGGCGACGATGACCTGGGGCATCTCCCACAGCACCTTCGCACGGGCACCCACGACATCAGGCGCCGGCGACAACCTCTCGTGAGGCAGCGTCTCAAAAGCGGGGAAGTTGGCGACCTTGCCCTTTCCGAGCATCGCCTGCAGTTCAGCAGTCAGATCCTCCGCCTCGTGGCTCGTTGCGGTCACCAACAGCACCGGAACCTGGCGAGCCAGCGCACCCGTAGCCCACGAACGAACCTGGTCAATTCCAGTCACGTGCAACGAGTCGACGCCGATGTTGCCCACCAAGCCCTTAAGCTTCGGGTCGGTAAGCGCCATAGTGAGCAAACCACCCAACGCAGGCGCCTGAGCTGTCTGTTCTTCCACTACTGTTCCTCCACTTCGTTCGTCATGATGCGGGGCTGTGCCTCCAACCCGCTCAACCCGTTCCAGCACAGGTTCGAAATGTGCGCCGCGACCGTCGCCTTATCCAACCGCGTATCGACGCCCCGTTGGTCCAACCACCACAACGCCGTATTCGACACGGTCCCAACCAGCGCCTGCCCGTACAGTGCCGCCACCGAAGCATCGAGGCCGCGGTGCTCAAACGCACGCTCAAGCAGGTAGGACACCTCCGCAGTCACGCGGTTCAG
The DNA here is from genome assembly GCF_024453995.1 of Corynebacterium sp. CCUG 51687. NCBI lineage: Bacteria > Bacillati > Actinomycetota > Actinomycetes > Mycobacteriales > Corynebacteriaceae > Corynebacterium > Corynebacterium sp. CCUG 51687. The sequence continues at coordinate 208,240 of NZ_JAGPYT010000004.1, forward strand.
CACTGTCGAGTACGTTCGTTCACGTCCGAGGATCCTACCGTGCACCAGGATGATAAACCCATCAGTTTCCTCATCGATGTACGTCAGCAGCGCCAACACGCCATTATCAATGCGCTCTCGCCAGCGTCCGTTTTGGATCACTTCGACAATCGTGCGCTCAAACCGCGCCATCTCCTGCGACACCACGGCGTCGTACAGCCCGGTCTTACTGCCGAAGTGTTCGTACACGACGGGCTTCGACACATCTGCACGCAGCGCAATCTCCTCCATGGAGATTCCATCAAATCCACGTTCTGCAAAGGCAGCACGGCCAATTGCGAGCAACTGGTCCCTGCGCTGCGTTCTTGTCATTCGCTGCCGAGCCATGCGTTCTAGCTTAGAGCCCACCCCGGACACAACCCCGACAGCCCGCAAACTGCCAGCTCATCACACTTTTTAACATTTCATTGGGTATCGGTTACACTAGGTCGAGCAGTTCCCCATGGTGTAATCGGCAACACTACGGTTTTTGGTACCGTCATTCTAGGTTCGAGTCCTGGTGGGGAAGCTTTTTATTGCCCCCGTTACCTGGCGCTTTGCCTGGGTTGGGGGTGTTTTTCGTTTTCCAGCGGGGTGAACTGTGGGGCGTTTGAGGGCGTTTGTGGGGGTTTATGTAGTCAAAATGTAGTCACGAAACTGGGCTTAAGGGACATTTTGTGTGTTTTTACGGCGTGTCGCGATAAGGGACATTTTGTGTGTGTTTAGCTGCGTCCAGCCCACCCTTTTCTCACGCCTAAGCTGGGGTTCCACTGCCTATCAATGCCGGTATCGAATTCTTTCGGCCCGTCGACCTCTTCCCGTCGACCTACTCCGGTATACCAACGCAGATCAGCGCAAAATCAGCAGAATAACCCCCAAACCATCCAAATCGCGCTGACCTGGGTTAGTCGACGCAATGAGGTCGACCGGAACGCCCGATACCTCGACGCGACCAGAATCGTGCACGTCAAGGGCTTTGCTCGTCCCCTGGCTATATGCGACCGCCCAACGCACAGGCGGCTGGTTCTAGTCCCCTAGAGCCTTCGATCTCGCTGGGGTCCCTGCGCTACCAGCAGACTCCATACCACACTCCAGACATCATTCGGTGTCGATTTCTCAAAACGGGCGAATGGAACTGTTTTGAAAACCATATCTGGTTGTTGGCCGAGGTCATCCCAGGAAACCAGATAGATTTATACACACAAAATGTCCCTTAAGCCCGAAACTGCACGATTGACTCCGTTTACCGGAAAAGCTATAGTGAAATTGCAGTGGCGGCGCTGAAACACGCGTACCGCGCTAATTCCGGCGGCCAGAGCAAAGCATTGTTCTGGCCGCTGAGCTATCTCGAAGGAACCGCCATGCTCATAGCCTACCTCGATGAATTCGGACACCAGGGCCCCTACATCCGACATGACCATAAAAAGTTTAATACACACCCAGTATTTGGTTATGCCGGGTATTTGATACCGTCGCACAGCGTTCGGCAATTTGGTGGCTATTTTGAGTACGTAAAAGAACAGCTTCTTGACTGGGAAATTACGCAAGCTAATGCGCATCCAAGACGGTGGGAAAAGAAGGGATCAGCACTCTTTACCACCGCGAATATCCGCGAGTACAAGGATGAAATCAACCCAGCGACTAAGAGGCTGTACCGAAAACTGGGAAATCTTGGTGGTCAACTCTTCTTCTTTGGACAAGAGAAGCCAATTGGCCCAGTCAGCGTCACTAAAGAGACTTCTCAAGAGCGCGAGGAACATTGTTTGATCCAAGCCATCAATAGGCTTGGCAGGATAGCGACGAAAGCCAATGAAGAGCTGCTGGTCATCATGGATGCAACTGATACGGACAACCGTGAACGTGCGGTCGCAACACTTGGCAAAACTATTTACAGCAAAACCAACAAAGATAACCGCAGCATCATTGAAGTTCCGATTCAGGCCGACAGTCACTTATACGGAACTATCCAGTTTGCTGACTGGACGTGTGCGTTGCTCGGACGGCTCACAGACTACCACTTCGCAGAACGGTCACAATTTGCTTGGTCGGTCGACCTCTGTAGAGATGTGTTCAAGCGCTGTTCGCCCTCCAGCAACTCGATTATTTGGAGCAATTCAACCGATCACTCATTGAAGTGCTCTCCAAAGCATCTAATAAACACGACAAAGTTTTGGGAAATCGCTGCGGAGCACGAAGCCAGAAACAAACGCCGTATGCAAGGCAACCAACAAATGCTGCAGCGCATCGTCTCGGCAGGTTCCCCTGACTTACAACGGAAGTTAGACGCCATTCGCGGAGGCAAAGCTTCCAAGTAATTCTTAAACCTTTTCAGGTCGTGGTCTTCCTGGAACTTAGCCTAGTGGTGATGCCCCTCCGGCATCGGCCGCAGGTTCGCCTTCTGCCCAGGCTCAACCATGACGAACTGCCCCATCATCCCTTCATCTTCGTGGAAGAGCATGTGGCAGTGGTACATGTACGCCAAGGTCGGATCCGGGTGCCAGCCGAACTCCACAATGAGGGTGACGGTTGACAGTGGCGGTACATAGATCGTGTCGTGCCAGCCTTCGGTGAATGCGACGTCGCCGTTGTCCACCTTGTCCACCAGGAACCTGGCGTTGTGGACGTGGAAGTTGTGCGGCCAGTCGGAGTTCTCGTTGGTGACGTGCCAGACTTCGGGGCCATTGTGGTCGATGACAAAGTCGACGCGTTCCATATCCATGGATTGCTCGTTGATTTGGAAGCCGTTAAGCCGGAACTCGCGCTCCGGTGCTCCGCTGACATCAGGACGCACCACGGGGACGAGCTGTGCCGGTAGCGCGTCGAGTGCGGTGTCGTGTTCCGGCGCTGCGATCTCGAGCAGGTCGAAGGTGTCTTGCAGGCCAAACCCGTTGGCGACTTCCTCGTCAGGCAGGCCTCCCCCATTGGGGACGCCGTCGCTGCGCAGCATCAGGTCCTTGCCCGCCTCAAGGTCAACGATGATCTCTACCCGCTCGCCAGGGCTCAGCAGTACCGCGTCGGCTTCGATGGGGGCGTCGAGAAGCCCCTGATCTGTCGCGATGATGTTGAACGGCACGCCGAGGCTGAGATGGTGGAAGCGCATCGTTGCACCGTTGAAAATGCGAAGTCGGACACGGCTTGTCGACGCCTCAAAGCTCGGCTTCGTGATGCCGTTGACCAGCGGCGTTGTCCCGAGGAGGCCATAAGCTGGGTCGATGGTTTCGTCGAGTTGGCCGTCCTCGGTGAACTTCGCGTCGGTGATGATGACGGGGATGTCGTCGACACCGTATTCCTGCGGCAGGCCGAGCGCGTCGGACGCGTCGTCGGCAACGACAATGCCCCCGGCGAGGCCGCGGTACGCGTGCAGCGCGGAAATCTCGTGCGGGTGCGGGTGGTACCAGCAGGTAGACGCCGCCTGTTCGACCTGCCAGGTCGGTTCCCAGCTCGTGCCTGGATCGAAGATGAGCGCTGGACCGCCGTCCGCCGCCGCGGGCAAGTGCAGGCCGTGCCAGTGCACCACCGTGGGCTCGTCGAGCGCGTTGTTCACCTTCATCTCAATGGTTTCACCCTTGCGCATGTAGAGCGTGGGCCCAAGCCACGGGCCATTGAAGCCCCAAGTCTTCGTCTTGGTGCCTGGCACGATCTCGTACTCGCCTTGCTGCGCAGTGAGTTCAAAGCTGCGCGTGGTGCCATTGAGTCTGCCTTGCTCCAGCGGAGGGATAGGAAGCGGGCGGGCTTCGGCCTCAGCGCCTTCGGGCGTCGCCTGGCCGGAGCGTACCCCTCCCGGGCCCTCCCCGGCGCACGCTGCCAGCACTGCTACCTGCGTTAACAGTGCGCCTTTAAAGAATGTCCTTCTGCTGATGACGTTGCGGTGAGTGCGTGCCGAAGCCATGAGTTCTCCTCTTTCGAATGCATAAATCCTGCTGCCGACCCTACTATCTTTGGTATGACGTCTCACGAGGAGTACAACGCACGCAGATTCGTGTGGGCCAACGGCTTGCAGGGAATCGGTGACCAAATCGTTGCCGCAAAGACAGTATTACCGTGGCTGTTCACAGCTGCCGGGGTACCAGCCCTGTTCACGGCATTCTTGGTACCGATCCGCGAATCAGGCTCAATGCTGCCGCAAGCCGCGCTGAGCCCCTGGGTCACGTCGCAGCGTTCGCGAAAATGGGTGTGGTTGGTTGGTTCATGGGGCCAGGCCGCATCAGCGGGGTTGATCGCGCTCTCTGCGGCGCTGCTCAGTGGCGCTGCCTTGGGCGTTGCGGTTGTCATCTTGCTTGCGGCGCTGTCTATCTTCCGCGCGCTGTGCTCAATCGCAGGCAAGGACGTACAAGGACGAACCGTGTCGAAAGGCCGGCGTGGCCTCATCACAGGCCAAGCGACCGCGCTGTCTGGCGCCGTCACCCTCGCGATCGGTGTGCTGTTCGCAATTCTCCCGAATGACCTACCCCGATGGGTCCTGGTGACGCTCCTTGCGGCGGGCGCCTCCACGTGGGCGTTCGCCTCCCTAGTTTTCCGCACCATTAAGGAGCCTGAAGAGGAACCCTCGGAGGCCTCCAGCAAGGGGTGGGCACGCCAAACGTGGGACCTGATTAAGGACGACAGGGACCTGCAGAAGTTCCTCATCGTTCGATCGCTGATGCTGGTCACTGCCCTTTCGACGCCTTTTATTGTCGTGCTGGCCCAGCAACAGGGCACGAACCTTTCCTCACTCGGCGGCTTCATCCTGGCATCGGGTGGCGCAGCACTCGTTGGTGGAAAGGTCTCAGGCTTGTGGGCGGATAAGTCGTCGAAAAACGCGATGGCGTGGGCTGCTGGCGCCGCATCCGTCGTGCTCGTGCTCTTGGTGATGTCCGGGCACTGGCTTACTCCCGAGGTCAACCGCTGGATCATGCCAATCGGGTTTTTCCTGGTCAACTTGGCGCACACGACGGTGCGCGTGGGCCGAAAAACCTATCTCGTGGACATGGCGGAGGGCGATCGCCGCACCATGATCACGGGCGCAGCGAACACAGCGATGGGCATCGTCCTGCTGATCGTCGGTGCGATTTCATCAGCGATTTCGACCCTTGGACCTGAGGCAACGCTGCTGTTCCTAGCCGCGGTCGGCGCGGTGGGTGTGTGGCGCGCGGCAGGTTTGAAGGATGTGTCTGCAAACTCGCGCGCGTAGCGCGTTATGCTGTTGTGCAGTTGGTTTTATACCTCATTCACCGATGAATTAAGGAGTACCCGTTCAGTGGTAAATCATCCTGAATGCGCCGTCGTAGTCCTCGCCGCAGGTGCGGGCACGCGCATGAAGTCCAGCATCCAGAAAACACTGCACGAGATTGGCGGACGCAGTCTGCTCGCGCACTCGCTGCACGCAGCCAACGCGGTAGGCCCGCAGGAGCTCGTCGCGGTTGTCGGCCACCAGCGCGACCAGGTCTCCCCCGCCGTCGATGCCATCGCCGAGGAGATGGGGCGCAGCATCAAGCAGGCAGTGCAGGAGGAGCAAAACGGCACGGGCCACGCGGTGCAGTGCGGGCTTGAGGTCATCCCAGACTTCGAGGGCACTGTCGTTGTTACGAACGGTGATGTGCCGCTGTTGCAGCCATCGACAATCACCGAGCTTATCGACGCCCACAAAGCCACCAGCGCCGCCGTCACCGTGCTGTCGCTCGAGTTCGACAACCCAACTGGCTACGGCCGCATCATCCGCGACGCTTCCGGCAACGTGTTGGAAATCGTGGAGGAAAAGGACGCTAACGAGGAACAGAAGAAGGTCCGTGAGGTCAACTCCGGCGTGTTCGCCTTCGATGCCGCGGTCCTGCGCGATGCGCTGACCCGCATCGACGCCAACAACGCGCAGGGCGAGCTCTACATCACCGACGTACTCGGCATCGCGCGCGGCGACGGCAAAGCCGTCAGCGCCTACGTGGCGAAGGACCCTCGCGAGTTGGCCGGCGTGAACGACCGCGTGCAGCTCGCCGAGGCCGGCAAGGAACTCAACCGTCGCCTGGTCGAGCGCGCCATGCGCGCCGGCGCCACTGTCGTCGACCCTGCTACGACATGGATCGGCGTGGATGTTGAGATCGGCCAGGACGTCATCATTCAGCCAAACACGCAGCTGTGGGGCTCAACCATGATTGGCAACGGCGCGACCATCGGCCCAGACACCACCTTGACGGACATGGAGGTCGGCGAGGGTGCACAGGTTGTCCGCACGCAGGGCTCCCTCTCCGTCATCGGCGCGAATGCGAACGTCGGCCCATTCACGTTCATCCGCCCAGGCACCGAACTTGGCGCGAATGGCAAGCTCGGCGGATTCGTCGAAGCCAAGAACGCAAAGATTGGCGAAGGCTCAAAGGTGCCACACCTGACCTACATTGGCGACGCCACCGTTGGCCGCGAGTCCAACATCGGCGCATCGTCTGTGTTCGCCAACTACGACGGCGTCCAGAAGCACCACACCACGATTGGCGACTACTGCCGAACTGGCTCGGACACGATGTTCGTAGCGCCAGTAACCGTAGGCGATGGCGCGTACACTGGCGCAGGTACGGTGGTAACAAAGGATGTGCCGGCGGGTGCGCTGGCCATCAAGGAGGGCCATCAGCGCAACATCGAAGGTTGGGTTGAGGCCAACCGCCCGGGTACGGACGCAGCGAATGCTGCAAAGAAAGCACGCGAGAACTAAAGGATCACCATGACTGGATATTCCACGGAAAGCCAAAAAGACCTCAAGCTATTTACTGGACGCGCCCACCCTGAGCTTGCGGAGGCCGTCGCAAAGTGTCTGAACATCGAGTTGGTACCGACCACCGCGCGCGATTTTGCGAATGGTGAAATCTTTGTCCGCTTCGAAGAGTCCGTGCGTGGCTCGGACTGCTTTGTGATGCAGTCGCACGCGCAGCCGCTGAATAAGTGGCTGATGGAGCAGCTCATCATGATTGATGCACTCAAGCGTGGTTCCGCAAAGCGCATCACCGCGATTCTGCCGTTCTACCCGTACGCCCGCCAGGACAAGAAGCACCGCGGCCGCGAGCCTATCTCCGCCCGCCTGGTTGCTGACCTGCTCACCGCTGCCGGCGCAGACCGCATCGTGTCCGTGGATCTGCACACGGATCAGATCCAGGGCTTCTTCGATGGCCCGGTCGACCACATGCACGCTCAGCCAATCCTGGTGGACTACATCAAGTCCAAGTACCCGATGGACAACCTCGTGGTGGTCTCCCCTGACGCTGGCCGCGTGAAGTCGGCTGAGAAGTGGGCCAATATGTTGGGTGATGCCCCGATGGCGTTCGTGCACAAGACTCGAGACATCGACGCCGCGAACAAGGTCGTCTCCAACCGCGTTGTCGGCGACGTCGACGGCAAAGACTGCATCCTGATGGACGACATGATTGATACCGGTGGCACCATCGCAGGTGCGGTCGGCGTGCTGAAGAAGGCCGGCGCGAAGTCGGTCGTCATCGCGTGTACCCACGGTGTCTTCTCTGACCCGGCACGTGAGCGTCTGAGCGACTGTGGCGCGGAGGAAGTGATCACGACCGACACGCTTCCGCAGAGCACCGAAGGCTGGAAGAACCTCACCGTGCTTTCCATCGCTCCGCTGCTGGCAAAGACCATTCACGAGATTTTCGAAAATGGCTCGGTAACGACGCTCTTCGAGGGACAGGCATAGCCTTACGCCTCACTTTCGGGATCTCCCCCTTGCGCGCTTCCCCGCGAAGCGGCGTCAAGGGGGTTCTTTGTGCACACCCAACGGTTGTCTGACACACGCAATTGATTAATGTGTGAGGAAGCCTCCGGCTATCCGGCAATCTTTATCGCAAGGAGTACGCCAATGAGCGGCGATGAACAACACCAAGTCACCAGCGATGGTGGCCTGCAGCGCAAGGTGAAAAACCGCCAGCTGCAGATGATCGCATTCGGTTCCTGTATCGGAACTGGCCTGTTTCTTGGTTCTGCGGAATCCATTAGCTATGCGGGCCCAGCGGTCCTGCTCACATTTTTAATTGTCGGGTTCATCGTCTATCTGCTGATGCGCATGCTCGGCGAGATGGCAGTAGCGCATCCTGTCTCAGGCTCGTTCGCGGCCTATGCTCGTGAGTTTATCGGCCCGCGCGCCGGGTTTATCACGGGATGGAACTGGTGGTTTACCACCATCGTGGTGGGCATGATTGAGCTCACCGCGATGGGTACCTTCCTCGACTTCTGGTTCCCTGACATTCCACACTGGCTCACTGCGCTTGTCACGCTTGTCGTTGTGATGCTTGTGAACGCAGCACGCGTGAGCGTGTTCGCAGAGGCCGAGTACTGGCTCTCACTGTTTAAGGTCATTGCGCTGATCCTGATGATCATTCTGGGCGTTGTGCTGGTGCTTGGTCTTGGTCCGGAACCAGCAGTCGGTTTTGGCAACCTCTTTGTCCACGGCGGATTCTTCCCGAATGGCGCATCTGGTGTGCTGTTCTCCCTGGTAGCGGTGACCTTTACATTCGGCGGCATCATGTCGATCGGCACGGCAGCTGGCGAGACAGAGCACCCGGAGAAGACGATCCCACGCGCAGTGAACTCTGTTATTTGGCGCATTTTGGTCTTCTACATCGGTGGCATGAGCGTCATCTTGCTGCTCGCGCCGTGGGACGAACAGGATATTTCCGCCAGCCCGTTCGTCAGGGTGCTCTCCTCTGTGGGAATCGACAGCGCCGCCCACTTGCTCAACCTTGTTATTTTGGTAGCGGTTGCGTCAGTGTGTAACACAATGACGTACTCGGGAAGCCGTATGCTGCGCGATCTCGCGCGCAATGGCCAGGCGTCCTCATTTTTCGCAGCAACGACCAAAAAGGGGTTGCCGCTTCGCGCTCTGCTGTTCAACGGTTCGCTGATGGGCATTGTGGTCTTCATGAACTACTTCTTTGAGGGTCGTGTGTTCGCCATCCTGCTTGCCATCATCGTCGGCTCCGAGCTGATTACTTGGGCTGCTGTGTGCTTCGCGCACCTGAACTTCCGGAAGACGCACTCCGATGTGTCGTTCCGCGCTCCGTGGTACCCAGTGGCAAACTGGATCTGTGCAGGGTTCTTCATCCTGGTGCTGGTCCTGATGGCGTTCCTGCCTGATTACCGCACCGGCCTGTTCGCTCTGATCGGCTGGGTGATCGCGCTTTCAATCATTTGGGCGTTGAAGCCGAAGTCGCGCGCCTAAAATTTTCTATTCTCTACTCAAGGAGTATCCGAGTTGATTCGCAAAGATCTCGATAGCCTTCCGTCCTACGTCCCCGGCCAGAGGAACGAGCGTGCGGTGAAACTTTCCTCCAATGAGATTGCTGAGGGCCCACTGCCCGCAGTAGAGGAGGCGATGGCACAATCACTGCGGTCGGTGAACCGCTACCCGGACATGGGTGCGATGCAACTGCGCGAGGCGATTGCTGCCTCGCTCGGCGTGCGGTCGGAGCAGGTCGCTGTCGGCACCGGGTCTTCAGCGCTGTGCCAGCAGCTGGTTACCATGACCTCGCAGCCGGGCAACGAGGTCGTCTTCCCATGGCGGTCGTTCGAGGCGTACCCGATTTTCGCTCAGATCGCGGGAGCTACGCCGGTTGCAGTGCCATTGACGGCTGACCACCGGATGGATTTGCCAGCGATGGCGGATGCAATTACCCCACGAACTTCCCTGGTGTTTGTGTGCAACCCGAATAACCCGACGGGCACCACAATCACGGAGCGCGAGTGGGCTGACTTCATGGCCCGCGTCCCTCAAGACGTTATCGTCGCGCTGGACGAGGCCTACTTCGAATACAACGCAGCCACCGACTCCCCGCGCGGTGTCGATGAAATTCAGGTGTATCCAAACGTTGTGTGCCTTAGGACCTTTTCCAAGGCGTATGGGCTGGCCGGAGCGCGCGTTGGCTACGCGTTCGGCCAGGAGGAGACGATCGATGCGCTGAATAAGGTCGCCGTTCCGTTTAGTGTGAGCTCGGTGGCACAGGTCGGTGCGCTTGCTTCCTTGTCTTCACAAGACGAGCTCCACGACCGCGTCGCCCGGACGCGCGCGCAGCGTGAGCGGCTGCAGGAGTTCTTCGCTGCATACGGAACTCCCCACTCCGAGGCGAATTTCGTGTGGGTTCCGGCAGAGAGTTTGAACGAATCACCGCAGGAGTTGGCGGCGCAGCTTGCTTCGCACGGGGTGCTTGTTCGCGCCTTTGATGAAGGCATCCGTATTACGGTGACAAACGAGGAAGAAACCAATGCGTGCACTGCCGCCTGGCGGGCGCTTGACAATGGTGGGCGTCGAAACCTAAGCTAGCTGGGTCTCGGCGAGGGCTGATTTTGGCCGTTATCGACGCGATATGTATCTCAGACTTTGGCCTGTGATCACTCGACGAGCAATTTGTCCGTTCAGTGGTCACAGGTTTTTTGTGGCCCAATTACAAAAGGAGTCACAAACATGGCTATTACCCCAGTTGTTGTCCCAGGTCAGAAGCGCGAAGAGTTCGGCAAGGGCGCTGCACGTCGCCTGCGTCGCGACGGCCGTATCCCGGGCGTTCTCTACGAAGCTGGCATCGACAACATCCACTTCTCTGTCGACCGCATCGAGATGACCTCCATCGTGCGCAACGAGGGCGTCAACGCCATTGTTGAGCTGGAGCTCGACGGCGAGAAGCTGCTCGCGATGGTCAAGCACATCGACCAGAACGTGATCACCCTCGATATCGACCACATCGACCTGCTCGGCATTAAGCGCGGCGAGAAGGTTGTCGTCGAGGTCCCTGTTGTCACTGTCGGCGAGGCTCACCCAGACGCAGTCGTCCTGGTCGAGTCCGACCTGATCGAGATCGAGATCGACGCTCTGAACATCCCGGACGAGATCGAGGTCAACATCGATGGCAAGGAGATCGGCGACCTCATCACCGCTGCCGACGTCACGCTGCCTGAGGGCGCTGAGCTGGTGTCCGCTCCGGATCACCTGCTGGTGAACTTCACCTACGAGCAGGTTGACGAGGATCTCGAGGCTGCAGCTGAGGAAGCTGAAGAGGGCGGCGCTGAAGCTGGCGCAGAGTCCACTGAGGAAGCTGAGTAATCCTCCCGCTGCGTTTCACAACGTTTCGACGCCCCGTTCCACATGCGAGCGGGGCGTTTTGCCATCTGTGCCTATGATGTGGGAATGACTGCTTCACCTATCATCGTCGTGGGCCTTGGAAACCCTGGCCCGAAATATGAGGGAACGCGCCATAACGTAGGCGTGTCTGTTATTGAGGAGCTCGCGGGCCGAGCAACGATGTCGCCGGCGACGCTTGCGCTGCACAAGCGCACGAATACCCAGGTTGCGGAACTCGCCGCAGGCAGGCTTCTGGCGGACCGTCGAGTGGTCCTGGCACGAACGCAAAGCTACATGAACGTGTCTGGCGGCCCGGTCAAGGCACTGCTTGACTACTTCGACGCCTCCCCCGCGGACCTTTACGTGGTCCACGACGAGCTTGACCTTCCGCTGGGAGAGGTGAAGCTACGCACCGGCGGGGGCGACCACGGGCATAACGGGCTGAAGTCAGTGACCCAGTCGCTGTCGAAGCTGAAAAACGGCAAGAACTACAACAAGCTTGCGGTCGGGATTGGGCGCCCGCCGGGCAAGATGCCGCCGGCGGACTTTGTGCTGCGCCAGTTCGCGGCGAAAGAGCAGATCGATGTCGCGATTGCTGTTGCCGATGCGGCCGACGCGTTCATCGCCCACGCGCAGGGTTAAACAGGGTTAACGGGTACCTGCCATCCACGCTTCCACGGCCGCCGCGGGCCCCGTAGGCAAGGTGCCTCGGCGGGCACCGACTAGGCAGTAGTCATTGCTCGAGGTCATGGGGCGCAGGTAGGGGTAGAGTGGCGGCAGATCGGGGTATTCGTCTGTGAACGCGCTCTGGATACCCCTGGCGACCCGTCCGCTGAACGCCCTGCTGGCAATCGTCGACCGATCGCTTTGGAGAAGCTCTCGGTTGCGCAGGCTCGTTCCGGCTTCGTCCGTCATGAGGAATATGCTGCCGCAGGATACCGCCGTGGCGCCTGCTTCAATGAGGCGATCGACGTCGTAGGGCGTGCGCGCTCCCCCAGCCGCGATGATTGGCACTCTGATGTCCTTGAGCACGCGGACAAGCTCCAGGGTGTCCCGCGGGTCGGGTGTCTCGTTCGGCGACCACGTTGCGCGGTGGCCTCCTGCAGAAATTCCTTGCACCACAAGTGCGTCAACGCCACGCGCGACGGCAACCTTCGCTTCTTCTTCGTTGGTGACGGTCGCCCAGGCCTGCGCGCCGGCGTTGTGTGCGCGTTGAATTTCGCGCTCGGAAAAACACCCAAACGTCGAGGAGACCACTGCAGGGCCAGCCTCGAGCGCAATCGCAAACTTATCCTCGAAGCCACAGCTCAAGTCAACATCCGGCACCTCCACCCCAAGTTCCGCGGCCAGCGCGCGGACGTCACGCTGATCGGGCGCAATCCGCTGTGGCATGAAGAAGTTCACGCCAAAGTTGCCGGTGACCTCCGCAAGTTCTTCGCGGGCCTGCGAGACGCTGCAGGTCCCAAACGCGAGGAACCCAAACGTCACGGCGTTGACAAGGGCCGGCGTGGAGGGTCCTCCCGCCATCGGAGCCGCAATAATCTTCGGTAGCTGCATACCCATACGCTAACGGCTCCCACCGTGAGAATCGAGAGGTTCTGCCTTACACTAGCCTCCGTGTTGAACTTCTTCCGCCGCTTCAAGCGCGCCAACCCCGCCCCTGAGAACATCGACTGGCTCGTAGTTGGGCTGGGCAACCCTGGTACCGAGTACGAGCGGACGCGACACAACGTCGGCTACCTCGTTGTGGATGCGCTCGCGAAATCGCTTCCGGTCATCGCAGGTCGCGATTACTCGTTCGCGGTGAAGGACGGTGTGGCCTACGCCCGCGCGCACACCTACATGAACGAGTCTGGCAAGGCCATCGCTCCGCTCGCCGCGCGCTACAACCTTCCTCCGGAGCGGATCGTGATCGTCCACGACGAGCTGGACCTGCCTCCGGGCAAGGTTCGTTTGAAGCAGGGCGGCAACGAGAACGGCCACAACGGGTTGAAGTCGCTCACGCAGGAGCTCGGGACGCGCGACTACGTGCGGGTGCGCGTCGGCATCGGCAGGCCGCCGAAAGGAAGCGGCATCGCTATCCCCGATTGGGTGCTTGCGGAATTCACAACCACCCCCACTGACGCAATCGCGTTAGCTGCCGATGCCGTCCACGCAATCACCAGCACCGGGCTCGCGCAAGCGCAAAACGAGATCCACCCGCGCAGCTAACCCGGCTCTCCTACTGGGAAGCGTGATGGTGACGCAAGAACTGTTCCAGCGCATTCAGCATCTTCGTCAGGTCTGTGTTCTTCTGCGGGCGCGGGGTGAGGGTGCCGTTGGTGGCGTCGTCGAAAAGTGAAAGGGCAACTTGGTTGCGCACGTCGAACATCGAAAAGTTTGCGACGATCTGCCGCCAGTGCTCCACCGCGCGAATCGCGCCGTCGGCACTGTATCCAACGAATGCGACGGGCTTCATGGCCCACTCGCCGCTGAGGCTGTCGTAGGCGTTCTTCATCGCGCCAGGCACGGAGTGATTGTGCTCAGGGGTAACGAAGATGTAGCCGTCGCAACTATCGACTGCGCGAGACCATGCGGTAACACGCTCATCGGCGTACTGTTTGTTCGCGCCTCCAGGTAGCGTCGCTGTGTCGAGCAGTGGGACTTGAAACTCCTGGAGATCAAGGATCTCGTAGGTGACGTCGGGGCTGTTCGCAGCAGCATCAGCAACCCAGTGGGCAACTTGCTCGCCAAAGCGGCCTTGGCGAATGGATCCGAGCACGATTCCGACTTTCATCACAAACCTCACAGTGTTGCGTTACGTTGACCTAATTCTTTCCCAACCGCGGCGACTATAGCACCGCCGCTTCTCACCCTACCTGCCTCCGGTTGTCTATCTCCCCCGCCTTGCGACTACGCTTGAGCACTTATGAGCACGTCTACTGGTACCCGCGCAGAGGCCCACCGTCGCCGCACGTTCGCAGTCATTGCCCACCCCGATGCTGGTAAGTCAACGCTGACGGAGGCGCTCGCGCTGCACGCGCACGTTATTTCGGAAGCAGGTGCGGTGCACGGAAAGGGCAACCGCAAGTCGACGGTCTCCGACTGGATGGATATGGAAAAGGAGCGCGGCATTTCGGTCGCGTCCTCGGCGCTCCAGTTCGAGTACCTCCCCGAAGGCTCGGAGGCGACGACGCCCTACATGATCAACCTGGTTGATACGCCTGGTCACGCCGATTTCTCCGAAGATACCTACCGCGTGCTGTCCGCAGTCGATGCCGCTGTCATGCTTATCGACGCCGCCAAGGGCCTTGAGCCACAAACCCTCAAGCTCTTCCGCGTCTGCAAGGCGCGCGGCTTGCCGATCGTCACGGTGGTCAACAAGTGGGACCGCATCGGCCGCGAGCCGCTCGAGCTGGTGGACGAGATTGTCCAGGAGATCGACCTGCAGCCGACGCCGCTGTACTGGCCTGTCGGCGAGGCTGGCGACTTCCGTGGGCTCGCCCACATCAACGCTGACGGCGAGGCAGACAACTATATCCACTTCATCCGTACCGCCGGCGGGTCCACCATCGCGCCGGAGGAGCACTACTCCCCTGATGAGGCAGCTAACCGCGAGGGCGAGACCTGGGAGACCGCCGTCGAGGAAGCTGAGCTGCTTGCCGCCGACGGCGCTGTGCACGACCAGACGCTGTTCGAGCAGTGCGTGACCTCCCCCATCATCTTCGCCTCCGCGATGCTGAACTTCGGTGTCCATCAAATCCTGGACACGCTGTGCGCGATCGCGCCAGCTCCTCAGGGCCGTGACGCCGACCCCAAGGCCGTCGAGACTTCCACCACCGCGATGGATACTCACCGTGACCTCGACGACGACTTTTCCGGTGTGGTGTTCAAAGTGCAGGCAGGCATGGACAAACACCACCGCGACACCTTGGCGTTTATGCGAGTCATCTCCGGCGAGTTCGACCGCGGTATGCAGGTCACGCACGCCCAAAGTGGCCGTACGTTCTCCACCAAGTACGCGCTGACGGTCTTCGGGCGTAACCGCGACACCGTGGAAACCGCCTTCCCCGGCGACATCATCGGTTTGGTCAACGCCGGTTCGCTCGCGCCGGGCGACACCATCTACGCAGGCAAGAAGGTGCAATACCCGCCGATGCCGCAGTTCGCACCGGAACACTTCCAGACGCTGCGCGCTAAGTCTTTGGGCAAGTATAAGCAGTTCCGTAAGGCCCTCGACCAGCTGGATGCGGAAGGCGTTGTCCAGATCCTGCGCAACGACCTGCGCGGCGACGCTGCTCCGGTCATGGCGGCCGTCGGCCCGATGCAGTTCGAGGTCATGCAGGCCCGCATGGAGCTGGAGTACAACGTGGAAACAGTCACGGAACCAATCCCGTACTCGGTGGCACGTCGCACCGATGCCGAATCCGCGGAGGCGCTTGGTCGCCAGCGTGGCGTCGAGATCTTCACGCGTACTGACGGCGAGCTCATCGCCCTGTTCGGTGATAAGTGGCGCCTGGCCTTCATCCAGAAGGAGCACCCGAACCTCACGATGGAACCACTCGTCGCCGACTAGGCCTCCGGCCCCTTCTCGACGTCGTCGTCTTCCCCCTGCTCTTTGAGCGCGGAGGCACTGCGGTCGATCCAGTGCTGCACTTTCAGCCGGAAATCGACCGCTTTCGTGCTTCTCGGCGGGACCTGAATTATTGTTTCCGCGTCGTAGCCTGCCTGCAGCTGCTTCACGCGGAGCACTTCCGCGTCGATCTTGACGCCTTCAAGTAGCACGACGTTCATCACCCACACCAGAACAAGCACGGCACCTGCCGTACCGAACGCCCCGTACGCGCTCGAAATCCCGATCGTGCCGATGAACCACGAAAAGCCAAGCCAAATAATGAAAATCGCCGTCAGCGCCATCGAAGATCCGAGGGTCAGCAGGCGGAACTTCTCCGGCCGTACGTTGGGCGAAACGTAGTAGAGCACGGAGATCAACGCGATCGCAGTCACGATGATGACTGGGAAGCGGGCGTAATCCCAGACAGGCAGGAAGATCTTTGTCAGGTAATCAACGGTATCTGTCATCCCTAGAGGTTCTGCGATCGGCTGCAGCAGACCGTTCACAATTGACTCGCGCAAAAACGTGCCGACGATGATCACGATCACCCCAAGCACCATTATCAGCGTGGTGACCCACATGGTGAACCACGTGCGGACCAGGTTGCGCCCCTCTATGCGGCCGTACATGACGTTCGCGTTCCGGGAGAAGGACCGCACGTACGCGGATGCGGAAAGAAGCGAGACCACGATCGATACCACCAGCGCAATCGTGCTCTGCGCCGGGGTGCCAATCACCGTCAGGAGGAAGCGCAGGGCCTCATCCTCCAATGCTTCGGGTACATAGAGTGCAATGAAGTCGTCAATGATGTCATTGACGGCGGCCTCGTCACGTGGCAGCAGCAGCGTCGCGATCGAGTAGACCGCCAAAATCATCGGAGCGATAGACAACACGGCGTAATAGGTCAGCGCAGCCGCGCGGTCAAGCATCGCGTCAACGGAGAAGTCTGCAATGACACGCTTGGCCACGTATACCCAGCCCTGCGGCGTCACTCGGTTATCTTTTGTGAACACGTCAGGCCTGTCGCTGTGCTGCGGCACGTGCACGAGTTCGCCGGGACCATAGGGCACGACGTAGTCTGTCGCCGGAGGCGATTCGCTGTGTTCCATGGCGTTTACCCTAGTACAGGGTATCGTGTGCACCATGAGCGTGTTGGGTCAGATCAAGAAATGGTTCGGGGCGGGCGCTGCTCCTGCACTCGCAGAGTACCCGACGGAGTATGAGCGTGTGGAGCTCCCGGTGCTCAAGGTCACGACTGCGGCGCTCTCTCCAGGTTCGGACGAACGATTGGTCGTCGTGACCTCTACACCGGCGGCACTCGCGGAGCTCCAGCGTATCGACGGCCCGCTCCAAATGATCTGCCCCGGCGCGCGCACCGTGACTTGGGTGCCCGCCAAAAAGCCCGCTGTTCCTGTACTCGACCCCAATGCTGGATGGGTCATCCCGCTGACCGCTGAGGCGCGTCAGGAAATCGCTTCGCTGCCGGCGACCGAAGGCGAGCTCGAGCTGCAGACCATGCACCTCGCGTTCATTCTCGAGTCTGTACAGTAAGCCCCATGGATTCCGTTTCCCAGCTCTCCACCAGTACGCAGGACTATCTCAAGTCACTCTGGGCGCTCACCGAATGGTCAGACACGAAGGTGACCACCAAGGTGCTGGCGGATTACATGGGGCTTCGGCTCTCGAGCGTGTCGGACGCCGTCAAGAAGCTTGCTCAGCATGGGTACGTACACCATAAGCCTTACGCGCCCATTACGCTGACGGAGGAAGGCCGCGCGCACGCCGTCGCGATGATTCGCCGTCACCGCCTCATCGAAACATTCCTCGTGGAAACGCTCGGATACTCGTGGGACCAGGTGCATGACGACGCCGAGGTCCTCGAGCACGCCGTTTCGGAATTCATGCTGCAGCGCCTCGACGCCCACCTCAACTACCCTTCCCGCGACCCACACGGCGACCCCATCCCCGCCGCCGACGGCACCGTGCCGCAATTCCACGCTGAGCCGCTGAGCACGATCGCCCCAGACAACGACGTCGTGGTCCAACGTGTCTCCGACGGTGACCCGAGTCTGCTGCAGTTCTTCGACACCTCCGGTATCACGGTGGGTACGCACTTGCGTACCCAGCAGGCAGCCCCGTTCTCTGACACCGTCGAAGTGCTTATCGACGGCCAGCAACCTCCACTTGCGCTCGGGAAACGCGCAGCGGACGCCGTGTGGGTGACCGCCGAGTCTGCCGAGTCCACCGGGCCCACAAGGCGCAGCTGAGGAACTCGAGCCCGTAGATGACAGTCATCGTGGCGGAGGTGGGGGCGTCGAGAAGGTAGGCGACGCCGAAGCCTGCGACTGCCCCAACCGCAGCGAGCAGAACCGTCAGGGCCATCATGCGAGGTACCGTCGTGGCCAACTGTTTGGCTGCTGCCGCGGGGATGACCACCAGCGCAATGACCAGGATCGCCCCGACTGCGTTGAACGCTGCCGTTACGGTCAACGACACCAGGAACATAAACGCGATCGACAGCATGCCCACTGGCACACCGATGCTGCGCGCGAACTGGCCATCAAACGTGGACGCGAGAAGCTGCGGGTAGAAAAGACCAATCACAGCCACGTTGAGTACGAGCACGGCAAGCATGATGTAGAGGTACACCGGCCCGATCTGCACCCCGCCGAGGCTGAGCTGGTGCCACGCGGCCAGGTTCAAGTCCCCGACGAGCACCGCGTGCGTATCCAGGTGCACGTTCGAGAAGTGCGAGGTAATCAGGATGACGCCCACGCTGAACAGTGCGGGGAAGATAAGCCCCTGCGGCGCGTCACCAATCACCAGGCCCGAATCCCCGAGCCACTGGGCGCCGAGGACCACCAGCACGCCCGCCAGCGCGGCACACACGATCACCACCGGCGAGTTCAGGTTGTTCGTAAATAAGTACCCCAGGGCAATGCCTGGCAGAATCGCGTGCCCGATGGCATCAATGAGCATGGAATGCTTCCGCAGCACAACGAATACCCCCGGCACCGCGCACGCGCTAGCCGTCACTACCGCTAACAAGAGTGTCCCGACGATAAAACTCACGATCCCACCTCCGCTTTCGTTGCAGTTTCCAGCCTGGCGCGTAGCGCTGCGGTTGCGCGCCGCTGTGCGCGAGCCCGTGCGATAACGCTGCGTTTCGGAGCGAAGAGGAACGACACCAGAAAAATCGCGAACAGGACAAGCACGATGACGGGGCCCGTCGGCACGTTGCCAAGCGCGATCGATAAGTAGGATCCAGCACCACTGCCGACGGCTCCAAACACGCCCGCGAGCACGACCATCGCTGGCACTGTTTGCACCCACTGACGCGCCGCAGCAGGCGGAGTTACAACGAATGCCACCATCAGCACCAGCCCCACCGATTTGACCCCGATCACCGTCGCGAGCGCGATCGTCATGAACATCGCCGTGTCGATGACCCTCGGGTGGAACCCAAGCATCGTGGACTGCACGGGGTCGAAGGAGCGCAGCTCGAACTCCTTAAACAACACGCACATCACGCAGACCGCGAGCACCCCGACGATGATGCTGATTCGCAGGTCCGCCCTGGTAATCACTGACGCGTTGCCGAACAGGTAGTCCTGAATCCCACCTTTGCCTGGGAACGGATTGTTTGTGATCACGTCCAGCAACAACATACCGAAGCCGAAGAAGAACGACAGGCTGATCGCCATCGCTGCATCAATCGACGTCCGTGTCCGGGCAGTAATCGTGTTCGCCACCATCACCGCACTTGTACCAGTGATGACAGCGCCCACGAGCAGCGCAACCATGTTACGGCCGTCGACTCCCAGCCCGACGCACAGCAAAAACGCCAGCAGCGTGCCCGGAAGTGCGGAGTGGGAAATCACATCACTGGTCAGCGATTGCTTCCGCAGGTACGCAAACGTCCCGAGCATCCCCGCCACAGCGCCGATGATGGTGGTCCCCCAAAACACCATGGAGTAGGTGTGGTTTGCAAAGAATGCACCAAGGCTTATCGACGTCCCCATCACAGCACACCCAACAATCCCATAGAGTCCGCACTCAATCCGTACGTCTTCGCGATCATCTCCGGCGTAAATGTCGTAGACACCGGGCCCGATGCAATCACTGTCTTGTCCAACAGCGTCACCGCATCGCAGTACGTTGGTACCGTTGCGAGGTCGTGATGGACCATCACCATCGTCGTACCTGCCTCGCGCATGTCGCGGAGCACGTCGATAATTGTCGCCTCACTTTTCGCATCAATGCCCTGAAACGGCTCGTCGAGGAAGAACAGGTCCGGGTCCTGCACTAACCCTCGTGCGAGGAACACCCGCTGGCGCTGCCCACCGGAGAGCGCACCAATCTGGCGGCTGGCGAAATCCTGCATCCCTACGCGCTCCAACGCACCGTACGCGGCGGCGCGTTCGCGCTTCCCCGCCCTGCGGAACCAACCGAGGCTCCCATACGTGCCCATCGTCACCACGTCAAGCACCGTCGTAGGAAAATCCCAGTCAACGCTCGCGTGTTGAGGCATGTAGCCCACACGGTGGCGCACTGCCTTGAGAGGCTGGCCGAAAAACTCGGTCGCCCCGGTCAACGTCGGAACAAGACCCAGCATTGCCTTGATCAGGGTCGACTTGCCGGCGCCATTCGGCCCGACGACCCCCATAATGACGCCTTCTGGGACCCGCACCTCCACCTGCTCCAGGACCGGATCAAGGTGGTAGGCGACGGAAAGATTATGCGTCGCGCACGCAAACGTCTGCGTAGTCATGGGTTACTTGCCCCCGAGCGCTGCAGCAACTGCTTCAGCGTTATGCAGGAACGCCCCGATGTAGGTATCCGTTGGCGCGGTGGGGCCGAGGGTGTCGGCGAAGAGCTCCTCGTCAGAAATGGCGA
Source organism: Corynebacterium sp. CCUG 51687 (assembly GCF_024453995.1). NCBI lineage: Bacteria > Bacillati > Actinomycetota > Actinomycetes > Mycobacteriales > Corynebacteriaceae > Corynebacterium > Corynebacterium sp. CCUG 51687. The sequence continues at coordinate 228,822 of NZ_JAGPYT010000004.1, forward strand.
CATCCCACCCGCGGGCGTGCACAGCCTCCTGCAGGCTCTTAATCGCCTGCGGGTTCGCCTGATTGTCCTGGAAGATCGTCGGCACCTTGTTGTCCGCGATGAGATCCGCAAGGTCCGAAAGTTCCGACGCCGACAGCTTCGCCTCTGTGGAAACAAAGTCCGTCGCGTACACATCCAACCCGTAGGTCTTGCCGAAGTAGTTGAAGGCATCGTGGCCGGTGATCAAGATGCGTGGCCCAGTGATGTTCGCCAGCATGGTTGCAGCCTTTTCGTTCGCATCCGCGATTTCCGCCTGGTATTTCGCGGCGTTCTCGTGGTACTCATCGGACTTCGAAGGGTCGACCTCTGCAAGCTTGTTTGCGACCTCGCCGACAACCAGGCTCCACGCCTCTGGACTGTTCCATACGTGCGGGTCATGCAGAGGGTTGCCCTCAGCATCGGTTTCTGGCCAGTCAAGCAGCAGATTGTTCGGCAGCTTGTCTCCTACTGCCAGCTGGCGGTCCCCGAGGCTCTCCAGCTGCTTGATCATCTGAGCTTCGAGGTGCAGGCCGTTCCAGAACACCACATCGGAGGACTGAATCTTGTCGATGTCCTTCGTTGAGGGCTGGTAGGTGTGCGGGTCCCCGCCCGGGCCAACCATCGTGGTGACCTCCGCCTCAGGCGCAATGTTGGCGATGGCATCCGCGAGGTAACCCGTGGTTGCGTAGACCTGCAGCGCACCGTCGGCGTTGATGCCGTCCTGTGTCGCCTGGTTGTCCTCGGTAGACGAGCAGCCTGCGAGCCCTACGCCCAAGGCAAGCGCGCATGCAGTGAGGATCCTGGATGTGCGTGACATGAAGTGTTTCCTTTCAAACTAAGGTGTACCTCACCAACTCTAAAGTTCGCCCTACCGAACTTGCAACTTATTATATGCAAACTCACACGAAGATATGGTTGAGCTGCACAAATAGAGAAAGGCCCCGCGGGAGAATTCCCACGGGGCCTTTGTAGAGAGAAGTTTAGAACTTCAGAAGACCTGATGCCCATGCCGCAGCGTACGCCGCAGCCAACACACCGCCGACTGCAGCGATAATGCCGACGATCATCCCCACGTTGTCAGACGCGGACGACTTGTTCGATTGACCAGCCGTGTTCACACCTGGATCGGTCTGCGGCTGCTGTGGCGTCGGCGTCTCCACCTCAATACGGTCCGGCTCTTCCGGCGCCTGACGCCCGGCCTTCGGGTCCAGAATGCGGCGCGCGGACTCCTTCAGTCGGTCACTAGCGTTTGGATCCTTCTCGATCTCCTTACGGATGCGCTCCATCTCTTCCGCGGTGTAGTCAAGAACGGAGACCTGGTACTCCTCCTTGAATACTTCCTCGCCTTCGCTGTTGACGATGCGGATTTCAAGCGGCATCATCGAGTCGCGCAGCGAGGTAGCGTTCTTGATCGGGATCTCCACGCGTGCGGACGGTTCTGCGCCATTGGCGTCTAGCTGTCCCGGCACCCGCACTTCGATAGGCTCCGCGCCCGTGATCGTTGGGTACTTGGCGTACACCGTGAACGTATGCGGGTCCAAGCCGAGGTTGCGGATCTCGCCGGTCAGTACGTCGGTCGAACGGTTCGTCACCACCGCTGCATCCTCACCGCCAGCCAGGCGGAAACCAGCCTTCCCAGGGTTCTGATCCGCCGCGATAATTTCAAGCTCGCGAGCAGAAATGTTGTGGCCCGTTTCCGGAATGTCGTCGGTACCAATCGTGCCTTCGCCCGAGCCAATGTACTTACCCTTGAGGTTCAGGTTCTCCCAGTCTGCTGGCACGGAGTACTCGCCCTCGTAACAGACGACGCCGTCCTGTTCGCACTTCTCCTTCGGGTACCTCTTGTCGGTCTTGGGGACCGATTCATAGGCCTGGTCGGAGTAGTCGAAGTGCGACCACTGGTAGAGGTAGTTCATGACCGACTTGTACGTCGGCAAATACGCCTCGGTATCCACCGGGTTCGTCGACAGTGCGCCATTGTGGGTCAGGCCTAGGTTGTGGCCGAACTCGTGCAGGATGGTGTTTCGCAGCTGCTCTTGGTTGGTCACGTTCTCGTGGTAAGACACGTAAAACGCAGAGTCGTTGACCAGGCCGGTACCCGTCGACCAGTCGCCTTTCTCCATCTGGTCGCCGATAATGCCGACGCGGAACACCGACTCACGAGTACCGAGCAGCTCCTGGCGCTTTTGCCCTAGCTTGTCTCGCTTCGACATACCATCCGCGAAGTACAGCGGGGTGAAGTCCTCCGTTGGGCCACCGTGCCTGTTCTCGTAGTTAGGGATGGAGGTGTAGAGGTCACCAGCATCGATATGGAGACGAATCCCGTGCGCAGCGAACTTATCCTCCAGCTCCATCAGGGACTCACGGGAAGGCCGGTACACGTTCGCGTTCGCCTCAGCGCACTTCGCAAACTTCTCAAAGTCTTGGATGTTCGCGCCGAACTTATTCACCTCGTTGCAGTTCAGCGTCTCCCACTCAGACTTCATCCAGTTCAACTGCAGGAACAGATCTTTCTGTCCTACTTTCGCCCCCCACCTGTCGAGTGGAAGCTGGGTCCCGTCAGCAGCGGTAAACCCCACCATCTCCCACTCATCCGGCAGCCCATCCTGGTCAGTGTCTTTCGCCGTGGGCTGCGTCTGGATGAAGATGTTCGCGGTAACCGACGCCGTCCCCTGAACTGGTAGTTCCTTGTTCCACGCCGCGTACTGGTAGCCGGCGCCGTCTTCGGCAACTTCACCCACCCGGCTAGCTTCGCCAGACTCGATCGCGTGCCCCGCCGCCTTTGAGACGTCAGCACCACGGAAGTTCACCGAAACATCGTAGCCAGGTTTTTCGGCAGGACCGAAGTTAAACCTTCCGCCTCGGTAGGTACCTTGATACTGCGCATACTTTGGCACGGCAGAGAACATCTCAATGTCAATCTTGCGGTCACGCTTCGACTTGTTCGTAGCCTCGACCGTCACGTCCATCGAATTTGTGCCGATCTCAATCGTGCGCGTGATCTGGATTTCGGTGTTCGCATCGTAGTGCGTCAGGATGACCTTGTAACCGATCTCGTTTTCTTCAACGTCAGACTTCGTCTCAGTCGGAAGGAACGCCACCTGTCGCCCGTCGACGGTCAGGACAGTCTGCAGGCTGCTTTCGAGCAAACCGCCGACCGACTGCGGATTCTGGAACGTCGTGTTCAGCTTCGACCCGTACGCCAGGTTCGAAGTAGCAAAGCCTTCAGTCTTCGAATCATTCTCGATCCAGACGCCGCCGGGATTCTTTTGAACGCCAGCCTCAGCGATGGGCTGCACCCCACCGAAGGCAAGGCCTGCGCACAGCGCGATAGCAAGAGCTCGTTTCATCTTCACTTTTCTCGTCCTTTATCCCGAAACGTTAAATCCGGCGTTCTTCAACGCATGCGTCACCGCATTAAACGGCGGAACATGCTTGTTACTGTCCCACAACCAGAAGAGTAAGACACCAAGGCCCTCAGCGGCGATCATGAACGGCACGATCCACCACACGCGCTCCCAGTTCAGCTCCTTTTGCGTCGCTGTTTGCTTAGGCACAACGTGTAGGTCGATCAGCTGCTGTGAGCCATCTTCCCACGTCACAACAACAGGAACGTTAATCTCTTTTGGCTTCTGACTACGTGGCACCGTAGCTCGCACCTCGCCCGTTTCCGGGTTGATATCGACGTTCGCGTCCTGGTTCTTGTAGCTCTTTGGCAGCCCATAGTGGACGCCAGAGAACTGATCTTTCGGCTTGGCAAAGCCCTCTTGCACAGCGTAGTCGACTGTGTTCTTCCTAGCTAACGAGTTAGCAGTTGCCTTCAACTCGATGATTTGGTGCCCACCGGGGAAGTCAACGCGCAGCTTCGAGGTGTAGGTGCTGTCTGCCTCGGTATCTGCCGGAATCTTTGCAGTGACGCGGCCTGTCGCGCGGTCAATGGTGATCGGAATGCCACCGTCGTTTTCGATGGAGAACACGCTGCCGTAGACAGGATCGCCCTCTGGTTCAGCGGTGAACGCCTTACCAGGGGTCACGATTTGCTGTGCATAGCGCAGCTTGTGTGCCTCGAGTTCCTCCGGGCTGAGTTGGTTCACGATGTGCACAGGCAGTGTTACGTACTCCCTTGACCCATCCGTGTAGCTGGCCAGGATGTGTAAGTTGTAATCCTTATCCTCGACGCTTTCGGGAACCACAGCCTCGACGACCCCCGTGGCACTGTCGACGGCGACGTTCCATCCGCGGAGGTCAGCGTTCTTTCTAGCGTCCCAACGGAACTCGGTGCCAACGGGCAGCGGTTCGCGGGAGTTGAGATCTGCAACGAACTTTCCACCTGGCGCCACGCGGGCGTCATCATAGGAGATGTCCGTTACTGTCTTGAGCAGCGGAGGGATCACCTCAAAAGCGGCGTCCGTCTTCAGCTGGCTGCCGTCGGGCATCGTCACGGTCACCGGAATTTTGACGGTCTCCCCGACCTTGGTGCCCCTCGAAGCGATGTACTTGACCTCGCCGGTGTTCTTATCGATCGTAGCTTCTGGGTATGAAGTCTCAAACATCGTCCCACGAGGCACCGGCTGGTTAATGAAGTCGTAGCCGTCTTTACGCAGCGTCAAGCTCGGTGTGATGCTTGAACCGACAGAACCGGGACGAACGTAGCTGGTTGGATACTTGAAGGCGTATCGATCAGCGCCACTAGCTGATTCCTGCAACTCAATCCTGACGGCAAAGTCAGGTGCGTTCGAAGCGCGAATCTTGACGGTGTACACACCGGCCTTCGTCGTTTCGAGTGGTGCAACCTCCACCGTGCCGTCACGGTAGACAGTCACCCATTCAGGAGTCCCACCGATCTTTTCAAACTCGGTACCGGTCTCATTCTCCTCGTTTGGCATGACCACTTTGCGCTCACCTGGCTTCAAGTCAATCTTCGGCCATGTATAGAAAATGGTTTGCTCAGCAGGCAGCTTCAGCGAGGTGATGATGAACGTGTCTTCTTTGACGGTGATCCAACCCGAAATAAAGCGCGGTTTCTCCGGGTCCTTTCCGCCATAGATTTGGTAGCGGTACGAACCTGGGTCGACGATAAACGCAACTGCACCATTCTCGTTGGTGCGCGCAACGTGCGAAGTCTTCCCGTCCTGGCTCACGAACCGTACCTCGGTGTCCTGCAGTGGTGAACCATCGGTATCGAGGAAGAGGTACGAGCGCTTCGCTTTCCCTTCCGGAAGTTCCTCAAACCCCAGCGAGTTTGAAGTATCGACGGCAACTTCGTCGATCACTCCCGGAGAATCTTGCTCGGCACGGGCATATGTTGGAGCACTACCTGCGGACGCAAGCATGATTGAAGTCGCCGTTGCGACCGCGAGCCCGGTTTTACACTTACCTCGACGCACTATTGCCTCTGCCTTACACTTCTTCGAATCACCCATACCGAAAGACGTACGCTTTTAACTTAGTGTATGAACGTCAATTTGCGAACTCCCAGCGCAAAAACGTACACCCCCAATAACTCATCATGCCCCAGGAACTGCCCTGTGCAGCCTGGGGCATGAAAAGAAATGACTACTTCAGATCCTCCGGAACGGTCCGTGCAGGGTAAATGCGCGGGCGAACACCCGCGATCTCCTCAACAACTCGCACTACCTGGTGGGAGTAGCCATACTCATTGTCGTACCAGACGTAGAGCACGAGGTGCTTGCCGGCCGAAATCGTCGCCAACCCGTCAACGACACCAGCGTGCGTGGTACCGAGCAGATCTGTCGAGACAACCTCAGGCGATTGGATGTAGTCAATCTGCTGGCGCAGGTTAGAATCCGTCGAGACCTTACGGAGGAAGTTATTGACCTCATCCTTTGTCGTCTCGGTTTCGAGCTCGAGGTTGAGCACCGCCATGGAAACGTCAGGCGTTGGAACGCGGATCGCGTTGCCGGTCAGCTTGCCCTCGAACTCGGGAAGCGCCTTCGACACAGCCTTTGCAGCACCTGTTTCCGTCAGCACCATGTTGAGGCCAGCAGCGCGACCGCGGCGGTCCCCCTTGTGGAAGTTGTCAGCCAGGTTCTGGTCGTTCGTGTAGGAGTGCACTGTCTCAACGTGGCCGTGCACCACACCGTAGCGATCGTTGATGACCTTCAGCACCGGCGTAATACCGTTCGTGGTGCACGAAGCCGCGGACAGGATCTGGTCGCCGTCCGCAATGTCAGCATGGTTGATGCCGTAGACGATGTTCTTAATATCGTCCTTACCTGGAGCGGTCAGCAGAACGCGGGAGACGCCCTTGGACTTCAGGTGCTGGCTCAGCCCAGCCTCATCGCGCCAGACACCGGTGTTATCAACGACGATCGCATCGTTGATGCCGTACTCGGTGTAATCGATGGATGCCGGGTCGTTCGCGTAGATCATCTGGATCGGCGTCCCGTTGGCCCAGATGACTTCCTTCTCGTGATCCACAGTGATAGTGCCGTCAAATGGACCGTGCACCGAGTCGCGGCGAAGCAAAGATGCACGCTTGACGATGTCGTCGTCACCCTTCTTCCGCACGACGACGGCGCGCAGGCGCGCTCCCCCGTACATCGCCTCACGAGCAATCAGAATGCGGGCCAACAAGCGGCCGATGCGACCGAAACCATACAGCACAACATCGCGTGGCTCGAGCTCCGAGTCCGTATCGACGACGTCGGCAAGCGCCTCGTTCAAGTGGGCCCGCAGATCGCTCGCGCCGGACTTCTTGTAGTCGCTGGCAAGACGGCCAAGGTCAATCGATGCCGTGCCGAGGTTCATCTGAACAAGCTCACGAAGCACCGGCAACGTGTCCTCGAGCGGAAGCTCCTTCTCCACAATGCGACGCGCGTACCGGTGCGCCTTAATAATGTCGATGTCCGTCACACCTACCAACAGTCGGCCAAAAATCGAGGTGACAACGTTGTTTTCACGGTGAAGCTGGCTGATGAGCGGAAGCATTTCCTGGGCCAGGGTCAGCTTGTGATTCCAGTCCTGTTGGTGCGTTGTATTCGTAGGCGTAGACACAGTCATCCTCTTCATGCGGTAATTGAACAATTGGGAAACGTTTGCCTTGGGGGTACATGACACAGCTGCCGTACCCCCAATACAGGAATTATCGTAGCGTGTATTGGTCCATCTTTGTTACAAATACTCCAGCTAAACCAACCGCACCGCGAGATATGGTTACATCAGTCGCCTTAGGTGGGCTTTGTAGTGCAACGCCAAGTAAACCCGCACCCCACCCCCAAAACACACCCCCGGTGCTGGATGGCGGTATTTGTCCAACGTGGCGTCGACAAGCTGGCGCGAAACTACCTTCGGTACCCTGTGCACGTACATCAACGCATTGGAGGAAACGAATCTATGCCTTGCCCGAAGATCATCGCCCTCGACATGGACGGCACCCTGCTCGACGAACACGGGCGCATTCCCGACGCCTTCTGGGAGCTCCTTCGCCTTGCCGACGACCGCGAAGTCCTGGTCACGCCGGCATCGGGACGCCAGCTCGCGACGCTTCGTGACATGTTCACCACTCATCAGCCTCACACGTTCATCGCGGAGAACGGTTCCGTTGTCTTCCATGACGGCCGCATAATCGACGTGACTGCCATGCCGGAGCAGCCAGTACGCGAGTTTCTACGCGCGTTTGAAACAGCGCCGTTTTCAGCGTCGGCGGTGCTGTGCACCCCCGAGCAGTCCTACTCGCTGCGCGGTGCATCTAAGGAAGTCGAGCAGGAGATTGCAAAGTACTATCACGCCAACACAAACGTGGATTCGCTTGTCGACGTCCCCTTCGAACAACCCGTGAAAGTCGCGCTCTACGTGGACGGTGATGCAGAGCGTGACGCGCTGGCGTGGGTGCAGGCGCACGCGCCTGGGCTGCACCACGTAGTTAGTGGCCAGCACTGGATCGACATCATGAGCCCAGAGGCAGACAAGGGCAAGGCGCTGCTGGCGATCGCGGACGCCTTGGGCGTGCCTCAGGAAGCAACTGCCGCGATCGGTGATTTCCTGAACGATTACACGATGCTCCAGGCGGCTGGAACAGCGGTTGCGATGGGCAACGCCCACCCGGATCTTAAGACGGTGGCGGACGAGGTCATCGGAACCAACGCTGAGCATGCAGCAGTGCATCGACTTGCTGCATGGCTCAGTGAGCAATAGCGCTTACTTTGCGGACTTGCGCTCCGCAATAGCTCGCTCAAGCTCAGCTTGGCGCTCTTCGAACTCCTGGACTTTCGCCTTCATCTGCGCCATGAGTTCTTCGTGGTGCTTACGGCCGAGCTCGAGGCGTTCCTCAAGCTCGGCCAGTTCCTTCGCGCGTTGTGATTCATCTAGGGTCATGCCCCTATTGTGGCAAATTTTCCACGCCGAAGCGAAGCGCTACTTCCCTTTCGCTAGAAACGACTCCGCGTTCGCAGATTCCCAGTCCTCGCGCCAGTTCTCCGGGACGTCGCCGTCGACAAGCTGACCGTCGCGAAGCCACTCGTAGCGCTCGCGGTACGTCTGGGGTTTCCCGTAGTCGTCGTTGCAGCGAATCATCTCGGGGCGCAGGTCCTTCGGATCTTGCACTCCCATCGCGGCCATGAGGCGCAGCGCTGACGAAACGGTGGCCTTCTGGTACCGCATCACGCGCATTGATTTGTCCTCGACATCCAGGCCACGCTCACGCCACGGGTCTTGCGTCGCGACACCAGCCGGGCACGTACCGAGGTGGCACTCCATTGCCTGCACGCAGCCGACGGCCATCATCATCGCGCGGGCGCTCAGCAGGAAGTCCGCGCCCTGCACCATGCGACGCACCAAGTCGTTGCCGGCGGCGATCTTGCCGGCAGCACCGATCTTGATCTTGTCGCGAAGGCCGCAGCCCACCAGCGCATTATTCACGAACGTCAGGCCCTCTGTGAGTGGCAGGCCCACGTGGTCCTCAAACTCCTTCGGCGCCGAGCCAGTACCGCCCTCGGAACCGTCGACCACGATGAAGTCAGGCAGAATGCCAGTCTCGAGCATGGCCTTGCACACCGAGAGGAATTCCCGACGAGAGCCTATGCACAGTTTGAATCCAACCGGCTTCCCCCCGGAGAGGGTACGCATCTGGTCGATGAAGTGCAGGAGGCCGATTGGGGTATCAAATTCAGAGTGCGCACCTGGGGACGTGAACGCCTTCCCTTCCTCGATCCCGCGAATTTCAGCAACTTCCTTCGTCGCCTTCGCGGCTGGCAGCTCACCGCCCAAACCAGGCTTCGCTCCCTGTGAGAGCTTGAGCAGCGTCATCTTCACCTGTGGCCGCTTTGCCTTCTCTGCGAAGGTATCTGCATCAAATCCCCCCATCGGGGTGCGTGCGCCGAAGTACCCGGTGCCGATTTCCCACACCAGGTCACCGCCGTACTTTTCGTGGTGCGGGGACAGACCGCCTTCACCGGTGTCCTGGTAGAACCCGCCCAACTTGGCTCCCTTGTTCATCGCTTCGACGGCGCGCCCAGACAACGAGCCGAAGCTCATAGCGGAGATGTTCAGCAATGCTGCACTGTACGGCTGGGAGCACTGCGGGCCTCCAATCAGCACGCGCGGCGGCTCCGCAGGCATATCTACGGGGCGCATCGAATGCACCAGGGAGCGGTGTCCCTGCTCGTAGACGTTTTCTTGCGTACCGAACGCAGTGGTCGAAGTCTGCCCTTTCGCGCGCGAGTAGATGAGACTACGAGTGCGGCGGTCGAATGGGCGGCCGTCCCAGTCACGCTCAATAAAGTACTGCTGAAGCTCCGGTCGAATCTTCTCGAGTGCCCACCGCGCACGCCCCAAGACTGGGTAAATTCTTCGAATGGAGTGTTTCTTCTGAGTCAGATCCACAGCTGCAACAGTTCCTACCCCCAACGCTGCCGCGATCGACGCTGTTGCTGCCCAGTTGCGCTTGCCTGCCATGATGCTCCTTAGACTAAGTGGCGTGTAGAAAAGCGTTCCTGTGTTCACCGTACGCAAAAAAATAACAAAACAAACTCCAGCCACACTTCATGTGGTGTTTCCCCCTTTCGTTCAACCACCATTGGGGAACTCTCGTTAGGGTGGGGCCATGATTGACTTTTCCCGCCCCGCAAACATCGTCGCGCCCAAACTACTCGGGTGCACACTCACTCATGGCGGGGTCAGCATCGTATTGACCGAGGTCGAGGCATACCTCGGCGAGGAAGACGCCGCCGCGCACACCTATCGCGGCAAAACGGCACGAAACGCTGCGATGTTTGGCCCTCCCGGACGTTTCTACGTGTATCTTTCGTACGGCATTCACCACAACGTCAACATTGTGTGCGCACCGGAGGGCATCGGCCAGGGATGCCTACTGCGCGGAGGCAGGGTCATCGAAGGCCACGATATCGCCTATCGACGCCGCCAAAAACCCGACCGCCTTCCCATCGAAGAAGACAACCTGGCGCGTGGTCCCGGAAACCTGGGCGAAGCGTTGGGGTTTGAACTCACCGACAACCATAAATCCGTCTCTTTGACCGCACCTACCGCTCCCCCGGAGTGGGTTTGTGGCCCCCGTATTGGCATCTCGAAGAATGCTGATGCCCCCTGGCGATTCTGGATCCCCGGAGACAAAACTGTTTCCACGCCACGCGGTTATAAAACGAGCAATAAATACAAGGCATAAATCCTAAACTTTTGGGCGATTTTCTTTAGGTAAGCCTTGCCTTACTATTGGTGCGTCAGCTTGGAGCGCTCGCTCCCCACCTACACACGATCGGAGTCACCGATGACCCTCATCGCCCCTGCACAGATGCCACTGTCCGTCGCCGTGAAGGAGCAGACCACAGCCGCACACGCAAGTGCCGAGACCTCCCGCTTCATGTCTAACCTCAGCGGAGGTCAGCTCAGCGCAACAGCCGTCGCCGAGCTCACCGTGCAGTACTTCCACATCTATTCCGCACTCGAAGCCGCGGTGCGCCGCACAGCCACTCACCATGCCGTAGCCCAGATCGCCGACCCGAGACTTGAGCGGGTAGACGCAATCTCCGCCGACCTCACAGCGCTACTCGGCGCGGATTGGCAAAATCACCATCACCCACTCGAGGCAACGTCACGCTACGTTGCCGAACTCAACGCACTCACCCCCAACAACGGCCCCGAAGTGATAGCACACCACTACGTTCGCTACCTCGGCGACATCGCTGGTGGTCAGGCGCTTGCCCGGGTATTTCGCAGCGAATACAACCTCGGCGATAACGCCCTCAACTTCTACGACTTTTCCGCGATTGGGAAAATCCCGCCATATCGTGCGCAATACAAAGCATCCCTGGACGCCATGCAACTGAGCGACGACGAACGCGCCCAACTCATCGAGACAGCAAAGCACGTCTTCACGCTGAATGAAGCGGTGTTCCAGGAGCTCACATCACGACTCGACTAGCCCTCGACACTTGGCGTCACTGCTGTCGAGATACACAAGCACACCCCACACGGCACTTGCCGCCACAAAGGCGGCAAGCACGCCCCCGGTAAGGGTGTAGCTCTCAGGCACCGCAAACAACACCATCAGTGAGACTGCAATCACCCCAGCCCATACCACCCCAACGAGAAGGCCGGAGCGACGATCTCCGCGTGGTGCTGCCTGATAACTACGTCGCGACGGCAGCGCTGCTAGCGCAAGAACTAGCACAATTAACCCCAAGCAGGCCAAGGAGCTTACCCACACATTTCCGGCGCTCACGCCAAAGACCACAATCCCAGCAATCACAGCTGCCAGTGCACGCTCCCACGGCGCGAACCGCCCTCGAGGCACCTCTGAGACGACTGGTATGAGCTCGGTTACAGGCTCCTGATCCACTACCACAACAACACCCTTCCATAAGGCTACGCTTACCTAATTTTTATTAGGTAAGCTTACCCTCATTTATTCCGACGACGAAGAGTATTCCTCAAGAACTATGTCTATCCGCTATGTATGCGCGTTGGCCGCTTCTGCCAGCATGCTTGGCTTTGCAGCAACAGCGTTCAGCCCGCTCCTCATTACCCCTCCTTCTGCTCCGGCACAAGAACAAACCGCGTCACACCGCACTGTATCCACGGGAACAATGGATTGGGGTGTGCGGGAATCGTTCCGTAAGTACATCGAAACTGGCGTCGCCAAGGGGTCCATCTCCACAGATGAAGGGGCAACTCGCTCAGGGACGGCATTCCAATTCCCAGCCGAATCCTCCGCGATTACTGGCCCATCCTCCGGACAATTCAACTTCACCGGCTCAGTCCACTTCAGTGGCCACGATGGCTCTCTCGAGCTGACGCTCAGCAACCCGATCTTGGTGGTCAACGGCACTAACGCAGAACTCCGGGTGGACTACAGCACACGGAAGTATGTCGGCGCAGGAGCTGTGGGCCCTGTCGAAGAAGGACAAAAAGAAGTACTGGCCACCATCACCCTTGACGCCGCACCGGACTTCACCGCAAGCCAAGTGACAATAAGCGGCCACACCTCACTTACCGCTTCTGGGGAAACTATCTTCGCCGGATTCTACGAAGCAGGCGAGCCCCTCGACCCGATCAGTATCGATCTCTCACTCACGGAGGCTTCGGGTGCCGGACCAGTCCCGGACTTCACACTCGGGTCCCCATCAGGAGACAATAGCAACGCAGCTGCTCAGGGGCACAGTGGCGCCACACGTTCAAAGGCGACAAGCGGACCGGCTTTCTGGCTCGGACAGGTAAACGACACGCTCATCGAGGTCAACGGGCTGTTTACCAACGCCGACAAGGTCTTGCGAAGCGCAACGTCGTTACACGAGCGCGCTACATCGTCGCAACAGTCAGCCCGTCCCAACCGCTCTTCGACGGCGCCGGGGACGACTGCTTCGGCTGCCAACACGGCCCCGGCGCGCAACCAAGCATCAGCGCCGACTTCCCCATCGAGCAACGCATCGGCCCACAGCAATCGCGATGCCTCAGCCACAGCCCCGTCAGGCGGTAATGCATCTTCAAATACCGTCTGTGATGCTGGCACCTCACACGGAGTCACCTCTGCTGAGGCACAGTGGGGAATCCGGCAGTCGTTCCGTACATACATCCGTGGCAATATCGCGAAAGGAAAGTGGGAGCTCCAAGGCGTTGGAGACAGCGGTAACACCTTTACTTTCAACGGCAATTCGGGAGCAGTTGATTCTGCGACGCGGTCGGGGTCCATTCTCTACCCCGGTTCGATCCGTTTTACCGGGCACGGGGGCGTATTGGACACTCGTTTTTCCAACATGGAAATCCAGTTCTCCGGCAATACCGGCCAGCTGATCCTCAACGCGACGTCGAACACCATGGAAGGCGACCCCCGCGACTACGGGCGCATCGCCATCGCAGACCTCACTTTCACGAACCTCGATGTGAGCGACTCTGCGGTAACCGGTACAGCAGAAGCAACGCTTACGAGCACAGGTTCGGAAGCGTTTGGGCAGTTCTACCCTCCTGGCGATCCGCTCGACACAATTCACTTCACCGCTCAACTCGGCGGATCGGCTAACTGCGCCGAAGGCCAGGGCTCCATCGGAGGGGCGTCCTCTCCATCCAACAATGCGGCGGGGGCCGACGCTCGAGCGAAACTTCGGAAGTCTACAACATCCTCGTCTACGCCTTCCCGCGGAAGCGTTCTCGACGAGCATTTGGGGGACGCAACTGTTTCGTCCTCTGATCAGCCAGAAGGCGGAAAGTTCCAGATTAAAAACACCGCGCCCAATTCGCGTACAGGGGCGGATGGTTGGGATGACGCGACCGTCGCGACGCTCTTGGTGCTCATTGCCTCGCTGCTTGGCGCAGGCGGTGCGCTCATCAGATTCGCGGTCATTGGATAGGGAGATATGACACTATGAAAATGCTGCAAACCACTCTTTCCTTGGTTACCGCGACTGCGATAACGCTGAGCCTCGGCGGGTGTGCGGAGTGGGACAACCCAACACAACACACCACCAACGAGCTCGCGGAGTCGCTGCAGACAAACGGGGACCCACACCAGGCGCAAGGGGTTTCGATGGTCTCTGAGATCTCCGAGGTCGAGCCAATCGATACGCCACGGGAACAAGCTCTGCCCGTCGAAGTGACCGATGCGGACGGTTACGACGTCACCATTACTGATACCTCCCGCATCCTTGCACTAGACCTATACGGCACATTCACCAAGACGCTTCGTGGTGTCGGCATGGCAGACAACATCGTCGGGCGGACCGTAAGTTCCTCGGAGCCGTCGCTTGCGCATCTGCCCGTAGTCACGGAAAACGGGCATTCGCTCAACGTCGAGGCCATTCTGAATCTTCGTCCCACCTTGGTGCTTGTCGACCGCTCAGTAGGACCAGTTGAGGCGATCGACCAGCTACGGGCAGCCGGTATCACCACTGTGATGCTGGAGCCGACGCGTTCGCTGGCCTCGATCGCGGAGGACATCACTAATGTGGCAACCCTCGTCGGTGAGCCTGAGGCAGGCCGCCTCCTCGCCGAACGCAGCGAGAAAGAAGTCCAGCAAGCGCTCGACGCAATCGCTGCGGTGGCACCTGAAGAACCACTGCGAATGTCGTTTTTGTATGCTCGCGGCACCGGTGGCGTCTTCTATCTACTCGGGCGTGAAGAAGGAACTGAAGAACTCATCACTGCTCTAGGTGGCAGGGACGTCAATTCCGAGCACGGCATCGGTCAGCCTTCGCCTGCAAGCCCTGAGGCGCTCGCCGAGGTAAACCCCGAAGTGTTCGTCATGATGAACGGTGGGCTCCAGTCCACAGGCGATATTGAAGGCCTCCTCCAACGTCCCGGCGTCGCACAAACCACCGCGGGGCAGCACCGGCGAGTCCTGGCGCTTCCCGACGGTGACTCACTTGCGTTCGGACCTCAAACTGGCGAACTGCTGCTGCGCGCGGCGCACGCTCTCTACGGAGAGCAGCTATGAGCGAGCACCACGGAGCAATCCATGCACGACGCATTGGAAGAATTGTGCTTTTCGCAGCCACCGCTTCCCTGCTAGTGCTCACGGCCATTGCCTCTCTCGTTGTAGGCCAGTTTGAGTTCTCCCCCGGCGAGCTCTGGCCGATCCTTACCGCAGGGCCAATGTCAGCGTCCACACTCGAAGCATCAGTATTGTGGCAAATCCGCATCCCGAGGCTCGTTCTAGGACTCTGCGTCGGCGCGGCACTGGGAACAGGCGGGGCGCTCATGCAGTCCGTATTTGCCAACCCCCTAGCAGAACCAAGCGTCGTTGGCGTCAGCACCGGGGCAGGTGTAGGCGCAGCAATCGCCACCGTATTCGGCATCACCACATTCGGAACGATGACCGTGCCGATCTTCGCGTTCGCAACGGGCATATTCGTCACCGTGGTGGTGTACCAGCTAGCGCGTTCAGGTGGCAGAGTCCGCGTCCTGAACCTGGTTCTAGTAGGCATCGCAGCGAACGCTATCTGCGGCGCATGCATTTCAGCACTCACATTCATCGCCCCCACCACGGCGCGGGAACAGATCGTTTTCTGGCAGATGGGCAGTCTCGCTGGGGCGAGTTGGGCGCAAACTGGGGTGGTAGCTGCCGTTGTCACCTTCGCATTGGCATGTGCCATGTGTTTTGTGCGCAAGCTCGACATCCTCGCTTTGGGCGACCAAGCTGCATTCCATGTAGGCATCAACGTCGCACGCCTGCGCATGTTGGCGATCGCACTATCGACATTGCTTACAGCCGCAGCGGTCTCCTTCGCTGGGTTGATCGGGTTCGTAGGACTCGTCGTCCCACATATCGTGCGCACTGCGGTCGGCCCGTCCAATACGGTGCTTGTCCCGGCTTCTGCACTCGGTGGCGCGCTTTTGATCGGTGCTGGCGATATCCTCTCCCGCACAATCATTCCATTCGCTGACCTGCCAATCGGTATTTTCACAGCGCTGATTGGCGGGCCGACCTTCTTCTTCCTGCTGCGGCAGATGATGCGAAAGGGCCATGCACAATGACAGTTACCGCTTCACATGTCACAGTCCATAGACAGGGGCGCGAAATACTCCACGATGTCAGCATGTCCGCGCAGAGTGGAGAGGTCACCGGCCTCATCGGCCCCAACGGAGCTGGCAAGTCTACATTGCTCGCTGCACTCTCCGGCGATACATCCCTCTCGAGCGGAAGCGTCCAGCTTGTAGGTCAGGATGTATCTGGGTGCACCGCTCATCAACTCGCTCGGACGCGTGCCGTCATGCTTCAGGATGTCAGTGTCGCCTTTTCGTTCTTGGTGCGCGACGTCGTCGAGATGGGGCGCCATCCGTGGGGCACTCAGCCTGACGACGCCACCATCGTCAACCAAGCGCTCGCCGCGACGGGCATCACGCACCTCCAGGAACGAGAGATGTTCACGCTTTCCGGTGGTGAGCGCGCCCGTGTGGCCTTTGCCAGAGTCTTGGCACAGCGAACACCTGTGGTGTTTCTCGACGAACCAACTGCCGCGATGGACGTGCGCTTCCAAGAGCAGACGATGGGCGTCGCCCGCACCTTGGCACGTGATGGCGCGACCGTGATCGTCGTGCTCCACGATCTTCAGCTTGCTGCGCGGTACTGCGACCACGTGGTGTGCTTGAAGCAGGGGGCTGTTGCGGCAGCGGGGCCGGTGGCCGAGGTGTACCAGGACCACATTCTGAGCGAGATCTACGACTGGCCTATTACGGTCCTGCACGACGGAAATCGTGTTTTCATCGCGCCTCATGAGGCAAACTGCTCCCCTATGACAGGTGCGACCTAGCCCCATTACCCCCGGCCGTTGACCAAACCCCAACCAATATTTAAGGTTAGCCTAACCTCACCATTCGGTGTGGTTGCGATTACTCATGAAAGGACGTACATGTCTCGCTCCACCACTCTGGCAACCCTCACCGCTGCCTTCCTTGCTTCTACTGCCCTCGTCGCGCCGAGCGCATTCGCGGAAGCCCCAACGCTCGAGTCCGGGCACGCAAACTGGAACATCAAGGGATCATTCCTGAGCTACATCCAGAAGCCGTTTGCCGCAGCAACCATCACGGCGTCCGATGGGGCAGAAAAGGTACTTGACGCGAGCAAGCTGGTTGACTTCGCCTTGCCAGTAAATGCAAAGGAGTCCAAGCTCACGGCAACTGGCGAAGGGGTCATAGCCCTCGACGGCGCTATCAGTATCAACGCACACCACGGTGCGATGGATATCCAGTTGTCTGATTTCAAGGTCGTCATCGAAGGGGCTAAAGGGTTCCTCCAGGCAGACTATGTCCGCAAGGGCGCTATGCCCGGTGCAGAGACCACCACGTTGACCGGCGACGATAAGCGCATCGTCGAGTTCGACGTCCAACAGCCGCTGAAGGCTAACAAGAACAACCAATTCGCTGCGACCTTCACCCCGACCAAACTGACAGAGGACGGCTCCGCGATCTTCGATAAGCAGTACAAGGCCGGTGAGCCTTTCGCGGATTCCAAGGTAGCCCTTGCACTGAAATTCAAGGATGCTCCCGCACAGACGACGCCCACTCCCACGCCGGAAGGATCAAGCCTTGGAACCGGCGCGATCGTCGGAATCGTGCTTGCCGCAATCGCGGCCCTCGGTGGCCTTGCATTTGCAGCGAGCCAGCCAGGTTTCCAGGCGATGCTCGGGAAGCTCGTATGAGCGCCGTCGATAACGTCGGCGGACACATCACCACGGTGATCACTTCACTCATGGCGATCGCTGGCGTCGTAATGACCGTCGCCGCACTCGCCCAGGGCGCAGGGACGATTCTCGGGATCCAGCTACCAACGATTCCTTGATATACAGAGATATACAGACCGCAAAACAAGAAACCCAGCCACCTCATGGTATGGCTGGGTTTCTCCATTTGGGCAACACACCAAACTAGGAGTTCTTCTTGCCCTTCTTCTTTTTCTTGCTGCTCACCTTGGAGAGTTCCAGCTTTGCAGCAGCATCGGGCACGTAACGGAACTCGTCGCGCGGAGGTCGCTCGTAGTCAATAATCTCTGGGCGTTCAGGGATCTCTGGCAGATCAGGGTCAATGTGCTCGTAGGGGATCGTCGACAAGAGGTGAGAAATCACATTGATGCGCGAGCGCTTCTTATCCTCCGACTCAACCGTGTACCACGGCGCCGCAGGAATATCCGTGTGGATAAACATCTCATCCTTGGCTCGGGAGTAGTCCTCCCACTTTGTAATGGACTCGAGGTCCATTGGCGAGAGCTTCCACTGGCGCAGCGGGTCTTCCCGGCGGGATTGGAATCGCTTGTACTGCTCTTCATCCGATACAGAGAACCAGTACTTACGCAGCATGATGCCGTCCTCAACGAGGAGGCGTTCAAAGATCGGTGTCTGGTGTAGGAACCGACGGTATTCCTCCGTGGTGCAGAACCCCATCACGCGCTCAACGCCGGCGCGGTTGTACCAGGACCTGTCGAAGATGACGATCTCGCCTGCGGCGGGGAGCTTTTCGACGTAGCGCTGGAAGTACCACTGCGTCTGCTCGCGCTCAGTTGGCTTCGGCAGCGCCTCAATACGGCAGGTGCGCGGGTTCAGGTACTGGGTGATGCGCTTAATTGCGGAGCCTTTGCCTGCCGCGTCGCGCCCCTCCATCACGATGACAACACGCGCTCCGGTCTTGACGACCCACTGCTGCATTGCCACCAACTCAGCTTGAAGGCGTACGAGTTCTTTCTCGTACGCCTTCTTGGAAAGTTTCGGGGGCTTGGTGGAATTCTTCTCTTCACTCATAGGTACTAACCGTACCCATAAAGCGGGGAGAAATTAAGCCGATTCGGCTAGTCCACCTTGAATTCAGCCATGGTATCCCACTCGGTCTTACCCTCGATCAGGGTATTGATGATGGTCGGGGTTTCCTTCAGAATCTTCGGGAACAGCTCCTGGGCGGCGCGGAAATGATCGGAGTTCACGTGCGCTTCCGCGGCATCGTCGTGGAATGCCTCGATGAGCAGGTATTCGTTCTTATCCTCTTCACTGCGGTACCAGTCAAAGAAGATGCAGCCCGGCTCTGCGCGGGTTGCGTTGGTGAATTCCTCTACCTCTTGACGAAATGTCTCGACGTATTCTGGCAGTGGCTTGTAACGAACGTTGATCAAAATCATGCCACCACCCTACGCATATCTCGCATTGTTGTCAGCCGACGCTTTTGGCTACGAAGCTGCTCAGTTAATTGTTCAACAATAGATGCGTTATACTCGTAACAGTTGTCGGCCGATGGTTCTATTTACCATTGCTGACTAGCTTAAATAAATAGTTCTACACTTACGGATGCCATGCTTGCTCAAAACGTTGCCTCTGAGGTCCGCCGCGCGATTTCGCGTGGTGAGTTCTCCCCAGGCCAGAAGCTCAACGAGGTTGCCCTCGCTGAGCGTTTCGAGGTATCCAGAAATACCCTCCGCGAAGCATTTGCAATGCTTACGTCAGAAGGTCTTTGTGAGCGCATTCCGAACCGTGGCGTATTCCTCGCCACTCCTTCCCCGGACTTCGTCACTGACACCTACCGTGCGCGCGCCGCAATCGAGCCTGCGGCTCTCCTTTGGGGCGAAGAGCTCGATGTTGACCGTCTCGAAAAACTCAACACTGAAGCCCGCGAGGCAATCGCTCAGGACGACGATGACCTGCTGACGGCCGTGAACCAGGCTTTCCACCACGTGGTGCTCTCCGCAATGGGCTCGAAGACCCTCGGCGACACCATGGACCAGCTTGACGCGTTCATGCGCTTGGCAACGCTTCCGATTATTCAGCAGCAGCCGTCGTTTAACCGCCAGTTCATCTCCGTCAACGAGCACATTGTGGAGCTGCTGCGCAAAGAAAAGCGCCACGAGGCGTCCGACTACCTGCAGGAAGCACTTCTCGAGCAGGGTCGTATTGTGAACGACCTGATCGAGAAGATCAATAACGGGTACCCGATTTAGTGCTCGAGCTGCTCCCCAAGCTCAAGCCACTCCATTTCTAGCTCATCGCGGCCATCGTTGGTGCGCTGCAATTCCTGCGTCTTCGCGCCGATCGCTTCGAAATCCGGCGCGTCTTCACCCGACATGTCGGCAATCTGCGCTTCCAACTCCTTGGCACGTGCTTCCGCCGTCGCGATCTTGCGCTCAAGCGCTTTCATCCGCTTCCGGATCTCACGTTCTTCCTGCGATGACAGCCGCGGTTCCTCCACGGGGGCAGCTTTTTCGGAGTTTTCGGTCTTCTCCCCCAAATCGAGTGGACCCGTTTGGGTGCCCATCGCAGCTCGCTGCTCGAGGTATTGCGAAATCCCGCCCGGCAGGTTGCTGAGTGTTCCGTCGCCGAACAGCGCATAGGTGGTGTCTGCAATACGCTCGATGAGGTAGCGGTCGTGTGAAATCACGACGAGCGTCCCTGGCCAACCATCAAGCAGGTCTTCCAACTCTTGCAATGTATCGATGTCAAGGTCGTTCGTGGGCTCGTCGAGGAGCAAAACGTTCGGCTCGCTCATCAGCACACGCGTCAGTTGGAGTCGACGACGCTCACCGCCGGAGAGGTCCCCAACAGGTGTGCGCTGGCGCTTCGGGCTAAACCCGAGGCGCTCCGCGAGCTGGGATGCCGAAACCTCCTTCTTACCCAACGTGATGTAGTGCGCGACGTCCTCCACAGAGTCGAGCACCGTCCTCGTTGGGTCGAGGTCGTCGAGTTCCTGTCGCAGCCACCCAATCCGTGTGGTCAGGCCTTCGATGCGCTTGCCGGCAGCAAGCGGGTAGTCACCGGCAAGCGTCCGCAGCAACGTCGTCTTTCCGGAACCGTTGACACCAACAAGACCGATGCGCTCGCCCGGCGCGAGCCGCCACGTGAGGTGGTCGACGAGCGTGCGCCCGTCAGGAGCGTCGATGCGGGCGTCCTCAAACTCGATGACGACGTTGCCCTGGCGTTGCTTGGAAAACGCCATCAGCTCGACCTTGTCGCGTGGTGGCGGAACATTTGCGATGAGAGCTTCGGCTGCTTCGATGCGGTATCGCGGTTTTGACGTGCGTGCAGGGGCGCCTCGGCGCAGCCACGCGAGTTCTTTGCGCGCCAAGTTCTGACGACGCTGCTCGATGGCGTCGGCCTGGCGGGCACGCTCGGCGCGGGCGAACGTCCAGTCGTTGTAGCCACCCTCGTAGACGTCGACGGTGCCGTCGTGGACCTCCCAGGTCAGCGTAGCGACGGTATCGAGGAACCAGCGGTCGTGCGTAACCACCACGACTGCGAGTTTGCGCTGCATGAGGTGGGATGCCAGCCACTGCACGCCCTCGACGTCAAGGTGGTTCGTCGGCTCGTCAAGCACGACGAGATCTAAGTCCTGCACAAGGGCCGCGGCGAGGCTCACGCGGCGCCGCTCACCACCAGAAAGCTCCCCGACCGGGGTGTCCAGCCCGAGGGCAGCCACGCCTGTTCCTTGGAGAACCTCTCGCACCTTGCTATTCGACGCCCACTCGTACGTCTCGAGACCCAAGGGTTTGACGACGACGTCGCCGACGGTGGCGTCGTCGTGAATTTCGAAGCGTTGTGTCACCACCGCCATGCGTAGGTCAGAGTTGTGCGACACGCGCCCGCTGTCCGGGGCTTCGATGCCGGTGAGCACCTCAAGCAACGTTGTTTTCCCGCCGCCGTTGACGCCCACGATGCCGATGCGATCGGCGGTCTGGATTCCGAGGGAGACACCGTCGAGCAGTGTTTTTAAGCCCCAGGTTTTGGATACGTTTTCGAGGTTGATCAGGTTCGCCATAGCAAACCCATCGTAGCCTACGCCTCGAGTTGCGCCCCCGCAGACGGGCCGGAAGTACAGAACACCTCGACGCCCTCGACGTTGTCACGAAGCACCGTTTCAAGCGCCCGCGCGGCTTCTTCGTCGAAGCACAGTGCGGCGATCGTCGGCCCGGACCCAGAAACAATCGCGCGGGCTACAAGTTCAGTTTCGGATTCGATGCGTGTGATCAGGGCTGCGATGCGTGGGCGCATCGCCACCGCTGCAGCTTCCAAATCGTTGTGCAGGTGCTTCGCTAGCTCGCGCGGGTCGCCCGTCACGAGTGCCTGCGACAGCGCGGCCGTGTCCAAATGCGGTACGAGCGCCGGGTTGTCGTGACGCAGGTCATCGAGTGTTTCGAAGGCCTTGCCCGTCGAGATCCCAATCTTCGGGTTGCAAAACACCCACCAGTACGTGCCGCGTCCGAGGACCTCAACGAGGGCGTCGCCACGCCCGGTGCCGAGCGCTGTGTGTCCGTGGAGAGCAAACGGCACGTCCGCTCCCAGCCCGACTGCAAGGTCGTAGAGATCTTCTTCGCTGAGCCGCTCACCGCAGTACCGTTCCACGTAGGCGTTCGCCGCGACGAGCCCAGCCGCGGCATCTGCGGAGCCGCCCGCCATCCCGCCTGCCACAAACACATGCTTGTCGACGACCAGCTTCGCCTTCGGCAACGACAATCCTTGCACGCCACTGCGGGCCCGGACGGCGTCGACGACGGCATCGACCGCACGCCACGTCAGGTTTCGAGGCGTATCGATATCCTCGTCTGGTACGTCCACGTGGAAGTGCGTCTGCATCCCAACGACCACGGAGCCAGATTCGACGCATGCCGACTCATCCTCGACGACGATGCGAACTCGCTCGCGGCGCTCGACGGCCTGGAAAACCGTTACCAACTCGTGGTAGCCGTCAGCACGCGCGTTGCCGACGCCGAGATGCAGGTTCACTTTGCCGGGCGCTGATGCAACAATCTCCCGCGTGTTGCTCATCGAGCCTCCCCCAGCCTGACAAAGTCCTCCACCCCGAGCTTCTCACCACGCAGTCCAGGATCGATGCCGGCCGCGCGCAGCGCAGACTCGGCTTCCGCGGGGGAACCGTACACCGATGCGAGCGTTGAACGCAGCGTCTTGCGGCGTTGGGCGAAGGCGGCGTCGATAAGTGGGAAGACCTTGTCGCGCACGCTGCGGTCGCGCTCGGGATCGACGTCGATGCGAACAAGCCCGGACTCGATATTCGGAGCCGGCCAGAAGACGTGCTTGCCGATGGTCCCTGCCTGCGACACCTCGCCATAAAACGCCGCTTTTACGCTAGGAACGCCGTAAATCTTCGTGCCTGGCTTCGCGGCAAGGCGGTCAGCGACCTCCTTCTGCACCATCACGAGCACGCGGCGAATGGAGGGGAACTCCGCAAGCAGGTGCAACAACACCGGCACAGAAACGTTGTACGGCAGGTTCGCAACGAGGGCCGTTGGCTCCCCGGGAACATCACGCTGCGTAGTCTTCAGTGCATCCATGTGCACGATATCCAGCTTGCTCGCGGCCGAAGGTGCGCGAAGCTCCACGGTTTTACCCAGCTGCTGTGCCAGCCTGTCATCGATCTCAAGCGCTGTCACGTGCGCTGCCTCATCGAGCAGGCCAAGCGTCAGTGACCCGAGACCAGGACCGACCTCGACCACGCGGTCGTCTGGGGAAAGCTCCGCTGCGGCAACGATACGCCGCACGGTATTCGGGTCGTGCACGAAGTTCTGCCCCAGCCGTTTCGTTGGGGTGACACCTAGTGCAGCCGCAAGCTCACGGATTTCTACCGGGCCAAGCAGTTGGGTTTCGCTCATACCTGACGAGGTTAGCGCAACCCCATCCGTGCGGTACATGCAGGCCACGCACCCCACCCCTGGGATGCCTGCGTTTTCTGGGCGATTGCGATCTGCTGCTCGCGGGTCGCCTGGTCAGCGGTCGGCGCGTACTGGGTGCCGCCGTACGCTGCCCACGTCGACGCAGAAAATTGCAAGCCGCCGTGGTAGCCATTACCCGTGTTGATGGACCAGTTGCCGCCAGACTCACACTGCGCCAACGTGTCCCATACCGAACCAGCTGCTACTGCGGGAGCATTCGCCGACTCCTTGGTACCGCGTCGCACCTTCGCCGCCCTTGGCGCACGAACCTCGCGCTCACCTGCAATGCCCTCGGATTCAACCTTGCCATTGACCAGAACGGTCTCGTGGAGAATTTCCTTCTCCCCGTCCTTGCCTTCCTCCAGCACCTCTTCGTTGCCGGTTTCCAGCTCTTCATCATCGACGTACTCAACCGGTGCCTCGATTGGCAGGACCTCAGCACGCTTCACCACGTTGACGCGGTCGAGCACGATCTCCATGTTCGGGTACACCGCGGCATCAAGCGGGTGGTTCAAACGATCATCGGAGTCGAAGGTGATGCCACGGTCCGCGAGGAGCTCGCCTACGGTTTTCTTCGCAACCGACGCGTAGGTCACGTTCCCGCCGTCATTGATCGCGATGATCTTCGGGGTGGTCACGTCGACATTGAGGCCGTCGACAAGCTTGGTGTCCTTGTCCAGGTCCGACGAGGAAGCCGGGGACACACCCACCTCGTCCATGACTTCCCCAACAGTCAGCGCTGTCGAGGTGATTTCCTTTGCCACCCCGTCGACGACGACGGCGACTGGCTTCGCAGTACGAACGGTCACGGTATCGCCGTTCGACAGCTTCTCAGCAGGCGCCGGGTACACAACGTCACTGTCCTTGACCTCAACGCCCGCAGCCTGCAACGCACCCGCGACGTCACCCGAGAAGGTCTTCAGCGAGGTCGCCTCACCGTTGACGTCCACTGTGACGTCCTTCTGCGCGGTGAGCGCCGTGGTGGTACCGGCTGCAATGACAACACCTGCGAGTGCCCCGACGGCGATTCGCTTCGTTGCGGTGTTGTTGTGCTGGATACGCGAGCCCATAAAGCGTCATTCCCCTTCGTCACGAAATAATACTTCGATAACAATACGGTAACTTCTACCGTTTTACCAGCACATGTTTGCACACCATGGTGGACACGTTCACTCGCGCCACGCGATTCACACCACTCACAGCCGACCTGGGACAACGCTTACTTGCGCCCAGTGTGTTCCCGGACACGTGCACAGCATCATCCCAGACCATAGACGCGATCGAAGGTAGCGGATACCTCGCTCGCCAGCGTCTCGACGTCCACTCCCCGAGCTTGCGCAACCACGTGTGCCGTATGCCCAATCAGCGATGGCTCATTGCGCGAACCTCGAAACGGCTCCGGGGTCATATACGGCGCATCGGTTTCGATGAGCAGCTGGCCCACCGGCGCCAGAGCCGCCGCCTCCCGCAGCTCCTCATTGCGCTTAAACGTAACGTTGCCGGCAAAGGAGAGCACATAGCCACGCTCAATCGCCTCCCGCGCCACGTCAAGGGGCGAGGAGAAGCAGTGCAAAATCACATGCTCCGGTTTCGGCGTATCCGCGAGAATCCGCATCATGTCCGCATCCCCCTCACGGTTATGGATCATCAATGCCTTGCCGGAGTCCACGGCGAGCTGAATGTGCCAACGAAACGCCTCTTCTTGCGTGGCAAGGTCAGCGGTGTTCTCGGCGTCGTGGCGGATCCAATACGTATCGATGCCTGTCTCCCCCACCGCAACACACCGAGCGTCCGAGGCCATCTGCGTGAGCCGTTCCCGCGTCGCGTCGTCGAGCTCGGCGGCTCGCGTCGGATGGATCGCGCACGCTGCGAACACGCCCTCATGCATGTGCGCGGCAGCAAGCGCCTGCTCTGCTTCCGCGAGCCCATCGCCCACGGTGCATACCCGCTCCACACCGGCGCTCAACGCACGCTCCATAATCGCATCGATATCCGCCTGCGTGGTGGCTCCGGTAGAGGCCAGGTGGGTGTGGGCGTCGATAAGCCCTGGTATAGGGGCTGCTGGTACTGGTGTCGGGCGAGGTTTCTTTTTGCTCATACGATAGAGCCTATGACATTCCACGCGATTGACGCACAGACCCAAACCAGCATCGACAACGCACTCGCCGAGGCAGCGGCGCAGGGGCTCAATGGCCCTGCACGAGTAATCATCGAGCGGTTCGAAGGGTTACTCGAGGATTTCCTTGCACTTCCCCGCGACGCACAACGCAGCTACCCGCGCGGCGACACAGCCCGTATCGTCGGCACCGCCCTCGGCGACGCATTCGTCCGCGACTACGGATTTACCTGGAAACTCCTGAAAGATGACTACGGCACGGACCTCGTCGTCGTCCGCGATGCCGACACCAACTCCCCCAAATACACCGCCCCCATCATGGTTGTCGACGCCCGCTTCGACGACGACGCAACCGGCAAACTCACCACGTTCCTGGAGCAGTTCCTCAGCGGCTTGCAACACTAAGCTCGTCGTCAATAACGACGTGACGCGCCGCCACGATGCCAACAGCCCCCATGACCAACGCCATGATGACTAACGCGATCAGGATCGGCTGGAACTCCCCGATCCGCCCATAGGCCACGCCAATGAGCAGCGGCCCCGTTGCCGCGAGCACGTACCCGACCGGCTGCACAAAACCCGACAGCCGTGCAGTGACTAGCGGGTCGCGTGTGCGCGCCGGGATCAGTGCGATTGCTAGCGGGAAGCAGCACCCGCCGAAGCCCAGGAGGAAGCTCCAGCCCAGCGGTGATGCTGCCGGTGCGAAGTACAAACCGAGATACCCAGTGGCCGTCGAGAGCGCAAACAGCACCACCAGCGGCGTCAGCGTCCGCGCGCGAGAGATGACCGTCGGCAGCACAAGCCCACCAACCATGCCTACCGCGCCAAGCAGCCCCAGTCCCGTGGCTGCGGTGGAAGGGGCAACCCCGGCGTCAATGAAAATGGCGGGCAACCACCCCATCTGGATATACGCGCTGGTTGACTGCAACCCGAAGAAGAGCATCAAGGCCACCGCAGTGAGCGACTTCCACACCGGCGCTTCTGGCGTAGCAACCGCGCCGTCCTGCGGGGTCGAAGCCTTGCTCCCGGGGATGTCCCTCCCGAATTTGAAGAGCACAAATACCCAAACCGCCAGCTGCACGACAGCCGTCACCGCCCACAGGCCGAGTGCCGACTGCCACGAGGGTGTCACCAACGCGCTGAGCGGGCCAGCCGCCGACGATAAGCCCAGGGTTACGGAGTACACCGTAGTCAGGGCGACGATGTAGCGCCCACCGTGCTGCTTGATCCACGCAGGCAGCAACACGTTCATAAGTGCGATGGCGCCGGCCGCGCCCACCGTCGCGAGTAAGAACATCGCGATATCGGGTGCGAAGGGGCGCAAGCCCAAGCCCGCGGTCAGCAACCCCGCAGCGCCCAGAATGACGGGGGTGAGGCCAAACCGCCGCGCAATCGGTACCGCACAGATACCGACCAGGAAGAAGAGCGTGCCGGGGATCGCCGTGATGACGCCACCGACCCATGCCGGGGCGTCATAGTATGCGATGACCTGGTCAAGTACAGACCCGACGGAGGCAATGCCCGCACGCAAATTCAGTGAGGCACTAATGACAGCGACGAAAAGTACAAGAGCAAACACTCGAAGCACTCTAGCGCTGCCGCAGCGTTACTGCACAGGCGCCCACTCCGGGCCGGTCTCCCCGAGCTCCGGATCGAGCTTCGCCACCAGTGGCTTCGGCTTCGACAGTGCCACGCCGGGCTCCATTGGCACGCGCTTCCATGTCGCCTGCTGCTCGGAGTAGTCGCCGGTGATGGTGAGGTAGGTCTGGCCGCGCTCCGGCAGGCCGACGCCGACGAGATCGTAGTCAGCGTCATCGCGAACCTCAACGATGGACGGCTCTGCCGCCCACACACCAGTCCGGCCGAGGGTCTCGTGTACCTTCTGCGCCGTGTGCGGCAGGAACGGGGTCAGCATCGCATTGCAGTCGCTGACCACCTGCAGTGCGGTCCACAGGACCGTCGCCAGACGAGTGCGCTGTTCCGGATCCTTCGCGAGCTTCCACGGCTCCTGGTCCGCGATGTACGCGTTGGTCTCCCCGACCACGTGCATGATCTTGGTGATCGCGCTCTTAAAGTGAGCCTCGGCCAAGTCCTTGCCTGCGGAAACAAACGTGGATTCCGCCAATTCAAGGATTTTCTCGTCCACTTCGGCGAGCTCTCCTGGTTCTGGAACCTCGCCGAAGTTCTTGTGCGCCATCGACACAGTGCGGTTGACCAGGTTGCCCCAGCCATTCGCCAGCTCGTTGTTCACGCGACGCACGAACTCGTCCCAGGTGAAGTCCGTGTCGTTGTTCTCCGGTCCGGCCACCGCAATGAAGTAGCGCAACGGGTCCGCACCGAACTCTTTCAGGAAGTCCTTGACATAGATGACTACGCCCTTCGAAGACGAGAACTTCGAACCGGACATGGTCAGGAACTCCGAGGACACAACCTCAGTCGGAAGATTCAGGGTGCCCAGCTCGTGTTCTTGCCCACCATGCGAGCCCTTGCCCGCGTAGCCGAGCAGCTCCGCTGGCCAGATCTGTGAATGGAACGTGATGTTGTCCTTGCCCATGAAGTAGTAGCTCGCCGTTTCTGGGTCCTGCCAGAACGTCTTCCACGCATCCGGGTTGCCGCTTCGCTCCGCCCACTCAATCGAGGCAGACAAGTAGCCGACCACCGCGTCAAACCAAACATAGAGCTTCTTCGACGGGTTGTCCTGCCAGTCCTCGACCGGGATAGGGATGCCCCAGTCGATGTCACGCGTCATTGCGCGCGGACGCATGTCCTCCAAGAGGTTCAACGAGAACTTCAGCACGTTCGGGCGCCACTTCTCACGGGTGCTCAGCCACGTCTTCAACGCGTCGTGCAGCGCCGGGAGATCCAGCATGAAGTGCTCGGTCTCAACAAACTTCGGCGTCTCGCCGTTGATCTTGGAGACAGGGTTGATCAGGTCTGCTGGGTCGAGCTGGTTACCGCAGGTATCGCACTGGTCACCACGAGCGTCAGTCGCGCCGCAGATTGGGCAGGTGCCCTCAATGTAGCGGTCCGGCAGCGTACGGCCATTCGAAGGAGAGATCGCGCCCTGCGTCGTCTCCTTGATCATGTAACCGTTGGCGTACAGTCCCTTAAACAGCTGCTGCACCACGGCATAGTGGTTACGAGTCGACGTGCGAGTAAACAGGTCGTAGGACAGACCCAAACCGGCCAAGTCGTGCACGATCTGTTCGTTGTAGCGGTCTGCGAGCTCCTTGACGCTCACGCCTTCCTTGTCCGCCTGCACCAACAGCGGGGTCCCGTGTTCGTCGGTGCCGGAGACCATCAGGACGTTGTTGCCAGCCATACGCTGATAGCGCGCAAACACGTCAGAAGGTACCCCGAAACCAGCTACGTGGCCGATGTGGCGGGGGCCGTTCGCATATGGCCACGCAACGCACACAAGGATATTTTTTTGAGTCTTCGCAGAAGTCATGCCCTTAAGCATAAGTTATGGCCCCGACACAACCCATGTTTCGGGTCATATCGGGGCCATGAGCGGTATTCACCGCAGGATGTCAGAGCTTAGTTACGCGGACGCAACATGCGCTTGACCTGCTCCTTCTTCCTATCAAGCTCGAGCTGGTCGCGGTGCATACGGCGTTCAATAGCCAACTGGCGGTTGAAGCGATCCTGTTCCTTCTTGTCCAGGTAAATAGTGTCGTTGGACACGTCCTTCACAATCGCGAACATCAGCAAGATCAGGATGAGCAAGAACGGGGTTGCCGCAACAATCGTCACAGACTGCAGCGCGCCCAGTGCGTCAGAGCCGCCAGCGATCAGCAGCGTCAGGCCAACGAACGCGGTGCCAAGGCCCCAGACAGCTGCGATCCATGGGTTCGCATCCGATTTACCGTTCTGCGACATAGACGCCATCACGGTCGAAGCCGAGTCAGCCGAGGTGATGAAGAACGTACCCAGCAGGATCACCGCGAAAATACCAATGTAGAAGCCACCAGGCAGCTGGTGCAGCAGGTTGAAGAGCTGCTCTTCCGAGGTACCCTCGCCGTAAATGGAACGACCGTCCTGCTCGAACTTGATCGCGGTGCCGCCAAAGATGGCGAACCAGACGGTGGACAGGCCTGCTGGAATCAGCATGACGCCAAGGCAGAACTCGCGAATCGTGCGGCCACGGGAAATTCGTGCCAGGAAGGTGCCAACGAATGGTGACCAGGAGATCCACCATGCCCAGTAGAAGATGGTCCAACCGGACAGGAAGTCTCCTGCTTCACCGTTCTGGTTCTCAGCGGTACGGCCAGCCATCTCAAAAAACTGGGACAGGTATGCGCCGACGCCCGTCGGCAAGAAGTTCAGGGTGCTGACGGTTGGGCCGAAGACGAACACGAAAATAGCCAGCAACGCAGCAATCGCCATATTGAAGTTCGACAGCCACTGGATTCCCTTGCCGACGCCCGACATCGCGGACAGCAGGAATGCAAGAGTCAGGACGGACACGATGCCGACCGTCAGCTTCGTCGACGGCGAATCCACAAAGCCGGAAGCGTTCAGGCCCGAGCTAATCTGCATCGCGCCCAAGCCCAGCGAACATGCGGTACCGAAAATCGTTGCAAAAATTGCAAAACCATCAATGAGCTTGCCCCAGAAACCGTTCACGCCCTTTTCACCAATCAGCGGGATGAAGGCGCTAGAGAGCAGTTGCTTGCGGCCGAGGCGGAACGTCGAGTACGCGATCGCAAGGCCCAAGATCGCGTAAATCGCCCATGGGTGCAGGCTCCAGTGGAACATTGTCTGCGCGAGCGCAGTGCCCACTTCGTGTGGCTGGTGGCCAGGGACACCATCGCGGTACATCGCCAGCGGCTCAGACGCACCGTAGAACATCAGACCAATGCCCATGCCTGCCGCGAACATCATCGCAATCCATGACGACGTTCTAAACTCCGGTTGTTCGTCCGACTTGCCCAGGCGGATCGTACCGAAGTTCGAAAACGCGATTACCAAGACAAAGAACACAAAAATCGTGCCGAAGAGCACGAACGCCCAGCCAAGGTTGTTAATCACCCAGCTGAAGGACGTATCAGCAAAGCTCGAGAAACTATCTGTTGCTAACAGGCCCCAAGCGACGACGGCCGCCACCACGACGAGAAGCGGAACAACGATGCTCCAGTCAATCTTCGCGTTCTCGTCCTCCGCAGCAAGCTCAACCTGCTCCTCTGCGTCGACCGATTCTTTACGCTCCCCGCGCCGCTCTGCAACGATGAGCTCGGCAAGCTCGCTCGTCGCAGACGGTGCGGCAATTTCGGTTTCATCGGAATTTATCTGTTCAGTACTCCGAGTTTCTGCATCAGGATCATGCGGATCCTGGGTCAGGTCTCCCTGAGACATGAAAAATTCTCCTCAATTCCATAGAAAATAAGAAAGCTTTAGCAGGTTAACTGAATTCGGCTGCTATATCTAATCCAATTCGTCCACGTAGTGCCCATTTTCAGCCAAAAAGTCTGACTATTCCGCGCTGCGAGCTTCCTGAGCGAGGTCATATAATTCGCCCGATTTCACCCCGTGCTGCTTCGCGATAGTCTTCACTGCATCCTTCATCCGCATACCCCCGCTTACCAGCTCTAAGACGAGTTCCACAAGGTCTTCGGGCTCCGCTGTTGCGGCGTCACCGCCCTCGATGACAACGGTGACTTCTCCCCTCACTCCGTCCTTGGCCCACTCGGCGAGTTCACCAAGTGTCGCGCGCTTTACTTCTTCGTACGTTTTTGTCAGTTCGCGGCACACCGCTGCACGTCGATCGCGGCCGAGGACCGAAGCGGCGTCGGCAAGCGTCTGTGCCAGTCGGTGCGGTGATTCGAAGAAGCACACGGCGCGCGGTTGGTGCACAAGCTCCTTGAGCCAGGCTTCCCGCGCGCCTGCCTTGCGTGGAGCAAAGCCATCGAAGATGAAGTGCCCTACATGCAAGCCTGAGAGCGCAAGCGCCGTCGTGACAGCAGAGGGGCCAGGCAGGCAAGTCACGGGGACGCCGGCGTCGTGTGCCGCTGCAACGAGTGAAAGGCCAGGGTCGGACACAATCGGCATGCCGGCGTCGGTCACCACGAGCACAACGCCATTGCGAGCAGCCACGAGCAACTCGTCCCGCCGCTGCTCTTCGTTGTGGTCAAAATTCGAGATGATCTTCCCACGCGGTTCCACCCCCAAGGCTGCCGCTAGCGCGCGGGTGCGCCGCGTATCCTCCGCCGCAATCACGTCTGCGTTCGCGAGTGCGTGCTGAAGCCGCTGCGAGGCGTCATCAATATTGCCGAGCGGCGTAGCGGCCAGCACTACCCCACGTGTTGGAAACTGGTGTTGCAACGTCGCTTGAGTGTCTGCACTATCCATGCAATAGATACTAGGTGCAGCTACAGATAATGCGGCGAACACAGTAGTATCCATTCACGTGAATACCAATGCGCCCATCGATACCGTCCAGAGTGAAGCGTCGCCAACGCCCGCGTTGATGAAGCCTGGCAGGCCACAGCCGGGAGCACCAGTCAGCGTGCCTTGGCATCGCCGGGACACCGTGACGCTGGCGGTACTGACGGTCCTCGCGCTGTTCACGCGCTTCCTCGGGCTGGTGCAGCCGACGTCTTCTGGCACCCCGGTCTTCGACGAGAAACACTACGTGCCGCAGGGCTGGGACATGGTGCGCAGCTCCTTTAACCCAGTGCTGGGCGGCATCGAGTCCAACCCCGGTTATGGGCTGGTGGTGCACCCGCCGCTGGGCAAACAGCTCCTCGCGCTTGGTGAAACCGTCTTCGGTTACACCCCGATGGGTTGGCGCATCATGACAGCGCTCTTTGGTACCGCAGTAATCGTGTTCACGTTCCTGCTCGCCCGACGCGTGAGCCAGTCAACGTCGATCGCAGCCATCGCAGGCGTCATCGCGCTTTTCGACGGCGTGCTGCTGGTCGCAGCCAAATTTGGCATGCTAGACATCTTCCAGGTGCTGTTCATCGTCGCCGCCGCGTGGACGCTCGCAGGTGACATGCGTCAGGTGCACCAGCGTTGGCACGACGCCTGGCTGTCAGGTGCTGTGCAGTCCTCGGGTCCGTACGGGCCGCGCCTCGGGTTCCGCTGGTGGCGTTTCGCAACCGGTGTGTTGCTCGGACTGGCACTCGGTGTGAAGTGGTCGGGGCTGTACTACATCGCGTTCTACGGCCTAATGTCTGCGTTTTGGGATCTGTGGCTGCGAAAGCGTTATGGCGTCGAGAAGCCACTGGCTGGCGCACTGGTGCGCGACGTGCCCTCTGCACTCGCCTCGATCGTGCTGTTGCCCGCACTCCTCTATATCTGGTCGTGGCGCGCATGGTTCGCCTCTGAGACTTCTGTGTACCGCCACTCCCTGGCGGACGGCACGATCGCAGGATCCGACTGGCCATGGCTGGCCAACCTGCCGGATGCCGCTGCTGGATGGCTGTACTACCACTTCTCCGTGCTTGAGTTCCACGGCTCCCTCACGAGCTCTAGCGGGCACTCGCACCCATGGGACTCCAAGCCGTGGGCGTGGCTCGTCGCAGCACGCCCGATCCTCTACTACTCCTCCACCGACATCGAGTGCGGCGACGGCAACACCTGCCGCGAAATGATTTCGCTGTTCGGCACCCCGGCGATCTGGTGGCTCACCATCCCCGCGTTGCTGTGGGCAGCGTGGGTCTGGATTACCCGACGCGACTTCCGCGTCATCGTGCCAGTCATCGGCTTCGCCGCAGGCTTCCTGCCGTGGCTTGCGGCGTTCGACCGCCAGATGTACTTCTTCTACGCCACCGCGCTCATTCCGTTTACCGCAGTGCTGCTCGCGCTGGCGCTCGGAAACATCGCGAAGAAAGGCACGCTACGGGAACCTAAGTGGCTGGTGAAGCTGACCGGCGCCCCGATTCGCACCGGCCAAATCATCGTGATTGTCTACCTCGCCGTTGTGGCGGCAAGCTTCGTCTACTGGGGTCCGATCCTGTACGGCCTTCGAGTCACCGACGGCTACTACGAGTCCCTCATGTGGTTCCCGAGCTGGAAGTAGTTCGCTAGAGGCCGGTCGGGTCTGCGTTGAGCAAGTGCCACGCGCGGCGCATGGCCACGCCTTTGTCCGCGATCCACGTCCAGGCGAGCGCCAACAACGCGATTCCCGGAGCGATGACCGTCATCGGTGCCACTGCTCCGATACGCTGCACAGCATCAAGCACCGCAAACCCAAGGGTAAACGTGAACATCGTCCCCACGATCAACACGATGCCGGGGATCTGGGCAGGCTTCCAGGACGCGAGCCCCAACGACAGGCCCACGCCGAAGCGGACCGCAACCCCCATCAGCGTGGCTGCGGCGACCTCAGGAGTCTGCGCCAACGCCTCGCCCACACCGACGACCCCAACGATGGCCCACACAATCCAGCACACCGCGATCGCACACAGCGCGGCCCTGCCAATCATCACGTTGACTTGTCGGCGCTGCATCATCGCGTGCCACGGGTCGTTGACCCCAGCGAGGATCGCGTCAGCGAGGTCGCTCGGAGGAGCCACATTGCCGTCAACCTCTGCAAAGCGCACCGTCTGCGACAAGGAAAGCGCCTGCTCCCAAAACGCGGCGCACTCCTCGCACTGCGCCAGGTGGGCGTCCACGATGGCGTCGTCAAGCGATGGTTGCTCCCCGTCGAGCCGCGCGGACAGGCAGGCCTGAATCTCGTCATGGCTAATCACGTGTGAGCACCCCGTCCAAGCTTGCGCGCCCCGGCCCGAACACGATGACCACGAACAACGCCGCGGCGAGCACCATCGTGTATTCAATACCGCCATCGGCAATGAAGAAACCGTTGCTCAAATGCACGAAGTAGGTTGCCGCCACCGCCAATAATGCAAGTACCGACGCGACGATCGTAGTCAGCAGACCAATGACGAGGAACGCTCCCCCAACCAGCTCAACGAATCCCGCCAGGTACGCCGACAGCGTCGGCTGAGGCACCCCAATCGCCGCAAAGTCCTCCGCAGTGCGCCGCATTCCCAGCTCAAACCAGCGCTGGTACCCACGCGCAACAAACACGATCCCGAGCACCGCGCGGATGACTAAGAGCGCAAAATCTCGAACTGCTGGCCTGTTCATGCACACTAGAGTACTCAAGGAACCGAACCAGACAGAAAAACGTCAAACTACGTATGGATAAAGAAACGAAGCAACAATTCCCAATCATCGGCGACGACGGACTCAGCCGCCCACCCTGGGCCGCACACGATTCGCTCCTGCGCCACTACTACGACACCGAATGGGGCATGCCCATCCGCGACGAAGCCGGAATGTTCGAGCGCCTCTGCCTCGAGGGGTTCCAAGTCGGATTGTCGTGGAAGCTCATTCTGCAAAAGCGCGACGCCCTACGCGAAGCCTTCCACGGGTTCGACCCCGACGTCCTCGCACGGATGGACTCAATCGAGCACCTTCTTGACGACGCCTCCCTGATTCGCAACCGGCGCAAACTCCAGGCGGTGCTCACCAACGCGTCCGCCACCCGCGAGTTGCGCGAAACCGGCACGGATCTTGCAACCTTTATCTGGTCCTACCAGCCAGAAACCACACCTACACCCCGCACGATGGAGGAGGTTCCAACCCAGTCTGAGGAGTCACGCCGCCTCGCGCGCGACCTGAAGAAGCGTGGCTTCACCTTCGTCGGCCCCGTCACGATGTACGCACTCATGGAATCTACTGGCATCATCGACACGAATCTGATCTGCACACACCGGCGAGGAGCCTCCGGGGTGTGGAGCTAGTCGTCATCCATCTCTGCGAAGGCTTCCTCCACCGAGTCGTACTCCTCGCGGGACGCCTCCCAGACTTCCTTCGCAGCTGAGAAGTTCACCGCTGCGATGATGGCGCCAACGATGATGTCGAACCAGGCAGTGGACCACACGAACGTCAGCAACCCGGCCGCAATGATGAGCAGGTTCGCCAGTGCGTCGTTGCGCGCCGCCAGCCACGCCCCCGTCGCCAACGACGACCCCTGGTCCCGTAGCCTCAGCAGAATCACCGCGCACACGACATTCACCACGAGCGCACCAACCGCGACCCCCGTAAGGCCCTCCGGCGATGGCGGCTCCGGGTCCAGCACCTTCGCAACAACGGTCACCACCGCCGCGACCGCCGGAATCAGAATCAACGCCGCCAACACACTACCCGCCGTACGACGCCGCGATGCAGACCAAGCGACCGCGAAGAACACCAGGAAGTTAATCGCCGTGTCCTCCAGGAAGTCCGCCGAATCCGCAAACAACGACGCCGACCCAATCGAAACAGCCGCCACAAACTCAACGAAGAAGTACGCCAAGTTCAGCAGCGCAACCACCAGTACTGCTCGGCGGATCCGTTCTGTAGCCACGAGGTTCTCCTTTTCTTCGACTGTCTTGCGCGCAGCACTCCTGTAGCACTCTAGCGACGTTGGTTGCTCTGTTCTAAACGTTCCTGAACGTTGGCTGGGCACCGCAATCCATTAGCCCAATCATGCGACCTGGGCTTTTGCCAGCCCGCTTGCCGAAAAACCCGGAATTTGGTGCCAGCACAAACACAACAAAACCGGGTTAAGCGACAAAATGTGTGCTTTTTTGGATATGGATTCCAGGTCCTGCCTGGGCCTACGGCGGGACAGTGCTCGTTGAATCGGGATTCCCTGCCGTAGACCGGAAGGTCCACCACTTCAGGCGTTGGATGTGCTATGACAGCAGACTGTTAAACCAGCTGCATGCCAACTCAACACAGAAAGAGAAAACACAACAGGCCCCTATGCCCGGCATGCGAGCACACCGCCACAAAAATGGGCACCACATCCAGCGGAAAACAGCGATGGCGCTGCACAGACTGCGGGCACACCTTCACCAATCCCAACTCAGCCAAGACCAGCGCATATCGGTTTGCCATCTTCATTGACTGGATCACCAACCAGCGTCCCCTCGACGC